>JAGPIU010000099.1 GCA_018054805.1 Paludibacter sp.
AAAATATATTTTCGTTTTACAGGAATTGGATGGAACCATCAGTACTCTTTCATTCAACAACGGTAAGTTTTCGCTTATCTCCGAAACAACTCTTGTTCAGCAAAATGAATCTGAAACCGGAGCTGCAGATATTCACACTTCCCCCGATGGAAAATTTGTATATGCCACCAACCGTGGTTCAGCCAATAACATTAGCTGTTTTGCAGTGGAAAAGAATGGCTCGTTGCGACTTGTAGAACAAACATCCGTAAAAGGCGTTGGGCCCCGGAATTTTTGTATTACAGCGGACGGAAAATATATACTTGTGGGAAATCAGCGCACCAATCAGATAACCGTGTTTTCGCGCGATAAAAAAAGTGGAATACTTTACGACACCGGCATGATGATAAACATTTCAGCTCCGGTTTGTATAGTTGAATTCTAAAACAAAAAAATAAGTCTCTGAACCCGCAAAGGTCAGAGACTTATTTTTGTATTTTGAAATCTTCAAAACTTATTCGCCGTTACGGGATCTTCAAATTTCAAATCTTCAAATTATAAAATTATTCTTCGATCACTTCCATTTTCTCAATCACATCGCCCTGACGGATTTCGTCGATTACATCCAAGCCTTCCACTACTTTTCCAAAGCAGGTATGACGGCGATCGAGATGCGCTGTATTCTGACGATTGTGGCAAATAAAGAATTGCGAGCCACCTGTATTTTTTCCAGCATGAGCCATCGAAAGCACTCCACGATCGTGATACTGATTATCGCCATCGAGCTCACATTTAATTGTATAGCCGGGTCCACCAGCTCCTGTTCCCCAGGGACAACCACCCTGAATTACAAAATCAGGAATTACACGGTGAAAAGTCAACCCGTTATAAAAACCTTTTTCGACCAAATCGATAAAATTAGTCACTGTATTGGGAGCGTCTTTTTCGAAAAACTCCACTTTCATTACACCTTTTCCGGTTGTGATAATTACTTTTTTCATTTTTATTATTCTGTTATTCAGATATTTATATTTTAATCTTTTTATATTAAAAAACCCTGCAAAGATAGTTTAAATTGCTGACTAATTAAAACATTCGGAAAACCCAAACTGTTCATTAGCTACATTATAAGATATTTTAAACAAAAGTTGCATACCAATTAATATTTCAGAAACAGATCAGGTCGCACCTAACAGTTTTTTAAGCCTGCTATGTGTGTGAAAACCGACATACAAATTTGACATTATTTTACCCAACCAATTCAAACTCATTATTGATAATTTCTATCATTTAATTTTGTGATAAAAGTGATGCGATTTCCGGTTTTTATTGCAAAAATCACTAACTTTGTCATTCATAAAATAAAATTCCGACGATTCAATAACTCAGTTTTTAAAATTATTGATTCAATGCGGATTAAGCACTTTTTTTTCAAAACTAACAAGTAACCCATAAAACACAAGCAATATGACACTTACCGAACGTTTTCTGAAATACGTCAGTTTTAATACCACCTCTGACGAAAACACCAAAATGACTCCCAGCACACCGGGACAAATGATTTTTGCACAACATCTGGTTGAAGAATTAAAATCGATTGGTTTGCAGGAAGTTGAACTGGATAAAAACGGTTATATCATGGCTACACTACCAGCCAATACCGATAAAGATATTCCAACCATCGGATTTATTTCGCACATGGATACAAGTCCCGATATGTCAGGCAAAAATGTAAAAGCCCGTATTGTGGAAAACTACGACGGAAATGACATTTTACTTAATGAAGAAAAAGTAATTGTGCTCGAAACCGAAAAGTATCCTGAAATTCTGCAATATAAAGGTCAGGACATTATTGTAACTGATGGAACCACGCTGCTTGGTGCCGACGACAAGGCCGGAATAGCCGAAATTGTAAGTGCAATGGAATATCTTATTGCACATCCTGAAATCAAACATGGAAAAATTCGTGTGGGCTTTACTCCCGATGAGGAAATTGGTCAGGGAGCCGATCATTTCGATGTACCTAAGTTTGGTGCTGAATGGGCTTACACGCTCGATGGCGGCGAGATTGGCGAACTGGAATTTGAAAATTTCAATGCGGCTGCCGCTAAAATCACTTTCAAAGGCTTAAATGTACATCCCGGTTACGCTAAACATAAAATGCTGAATTCAATGCGGGTAGCACATCAGTTTGTGTCCATGCTTCCACGTCACGAAACGCCCGAACATACTGAGAAATACGAAGGTTTCTACCATCTTGTGGGTATGGAAGGCTCTGTGGAGCAGTCGAGCCTGAGCTATATTATTCGTGACCACGACCGCGACCGTTTCGAGCGTCGTAAAAAAGAAGTACAGCACATTACCAATAAAATAAATGCTGAATTTGGTGAAGGCACTGCTACTTTAGAACTTCGTGACCAGTACTACAATATGCGCGAAAAGGTAGAACCTGTGATGCACATTGTCGATCTGGCTTTCGAGGCTATGGAATCGGTAGGCGTAAAACCCAATGTGAAACCAATTCGCGGAGGAACCGATGGATCGCGTCTTTCGTACGAAGGTCTCCCCTGCCCTAACATTTTTGCAGGCGGACACAATTTCCACGGTCGCTTCGAATATGTACCTGTACAATCGATGGAAAAAGCCATGATGGTAGTGGTGAAAATAGCCGAACTCTTAGCAAAACAATAAAATCACAACAATTCACAACAACACAATACTTTACAATACAGTTTAATTCTATGAAGACAACTCCATTTACGCATTTTCATGAAGCTTTGGGAGCTAAAATGCATGAATTTGCCGGGTATAACATGCCCATTGAATACAGCGGAATCACCGACGAACATCTTACCGTACGTAATAGTGCAGGTGTATTCGACGTATCGCACATGGGCGAATTTTGGGTAAAAGGTCCGAAGGCACTCGAATATCTGCAAAGCATCACCAGCAACGATGTATCGACACTCGTAGTAGGAAAAGCCCAATACTCATGTTTCCCAAACGGAAAAGGCGGCATTGTAGACGACCTGCTTGTGTACAGAGTAGAACCTGAAAAATATCTTTTGGTAGTAAATGCCTCTAATATCGAAAAGGACTGGAACTGGTGTCAGCAACACATGATCGAAGGTGTGGAAATGGACAATGCTTCGGAATGGACAGCTCAGTTGGCTATTCAGGGACCAAAAGCTACTGAAATTCTGCAAAAACTCACGTCAGTGAATCTGTCGGAAATTCCATATTACAGTTTTACAGTAGGTGATTTTGCGGGCGCCGACGAAGTAATCATCTCGAACACCGGTTATACAGGTGCAGGTGGTTTCGAATTGTATTTTTATCCCGAACATGCCAAAACAATATGGAATGCAATTTTCGAAACCGGTGCTGAATACGGCATAAAACCCATCGGACTTGGTGCACGCGATACATTGCGTCTCGAAAAAGGTTTTTGTCTTTACGGAAACGATATCGACGACAGCACTTCGCCTATTGAAGCAGGTCTGGGTTGGATTACCAAATTTGCAGATGGTAAAAGCTTTGTTGACAGAGCATTGCTCGAAAAACAAAAAGCCGAAGGTGTGAGTCGTAAATTAGTACGATTCGAACTTACAGAACGCGGCATCCCACGCCACGGTTACGACATTGTGAACGAAGCCGGAGAAGTAATCGGAAATGTAACTTCAGGAACCATGCTGCCCGAAAGCAAAAAAGGCATCGGAATGGGCTATGTGCAAACAGCTTACAGCAAAGCGGGATCAAAAATATATATTGCTATTCGAAATAAAAATCTCGAAGCGGTAGTTGTGAAGTAAAGCATTCAGCTAAACAAAATAATAAGCCCTGTTTCAATTCAGTTTGAAACAGGGCTTGTTGTTTAATGTCAATTTAATCTTAATACTCCAACATCAAAATGCCGGCATTCCTTCGTATTCAGATATTTTCTCGGGTGTTGCCGCAAAATGAAAACTGTGATTGCGGTGATCACGTTCATCAAGCCCAATGCGACGAAATATATCTGCCCAGTTTTCCACATTGGCATACTCTTTAGCCACTTCATTGGTCACTTTCTGAGTTTCCCATTGTGGGTTATCTGCTACCATTTGTGCATAAATATGTTCGGCATGATCTTCAAATTCAGCATTAAAGCGAAAGGCTCCTTTAATATTAACCCAAGCCAATACGCGCGACATCAATACATAAAAACCTACCACCATAAAAACTACAGGTGTAGCCAGATACCATTTATCTTTGATATTGTCTTCGCGCATTTTTTCCTGAATCACCAGCAAATGCATGTACTCATTGTCCTGAGCAGCACGTCCCCAATCGATAATGTCCTGCGCCCAGTTAACCTTTCTGCGGTTAAAATAGCGAAAAGTCAGTCGCGCATATTGTCTTATTTGCCATTCACGATAAGGAATACAGGCCAGAATTTCAAGCAGTTTGGCTTTGGGTAAATCATTTTTTTTACCGGCAACCAAATCCATTCCAAAAAAGAAAAAGCGGGAAGCCAGCCCATAGTTTAAATGTGGTCGTTGTAAGGAAGCTAATTGTTCTTTGCGTAAATCAATGTTCATAATTTGTTGGTTGTTTTATTGTTTAAATGCTGTATCATCTGAAATGATATTCAATGGAAACACAACCAAAACACTGTAATAAGCAGGATTGTTTTTTCAAATAAAGAAATATTTCTTTAATTATGGTTTATTATCGAAATGTCCATAAATAGAGCATTTACAGAATGCTTTTACATAAAATTTGAGAAAAAATTATTTATTTTCAGGAGAGATTAGTGGTTTATTTCTGAATATTTTATAGCCTGTAACCGCAATCAGAATGCTCATAAGCGGACTCACATAATTGAAAACCGCATACGGAAAATAAACCAGCGTACTTACACCAAGCACAGTACTTTGCGTCATTCCGCACGAATTCCAGGGAATAAGCACCGAAGTTACCGTAATGCTATCCTCCATACTTCGA
>JAGPIU010000100.1 GCA_018054805.1 Paludibacter sp.
CCGGAGCTGGTGCTGAGAAGTCAAAACGTGTGAAGTGGTCGAAGCAACTTAATAAAAAGCAACAAAAGGAGTGGACAGTCGAGAATGTGCTGAAAGGCAATGATGGCTGGAATCCCAAAGAAGGAATATTGAAAGAAATAGTCAATTTCAGATAACCGGAAATGAAAAAAGTAAAGCCCTTTGAGCTTTACTTTTTTTTGTGAACGATAATCAAAATCTTTTACTTTTCGCCTTTGCTTGCTGCACCCGAGGGTTTTGCAATGTTTTCGCGCATCGAAGTATCAGCTTCTATATTTTTCATTTTGTAATAATCCATAATTCCGAGATTTCCGCTACGGAAGGCTTCGGCCATTGCACGTGGTACATCGGCTTCGGCTTCGATAACCTTGGCGCGCATCTCCTGCGATTTGGCTTTCATTTCCTGCTCGGTAGCCACAGCCATTGCACGACGTTCTTCGGCTTTTGCCTGTGCAATATTTTTATCGGCTTCGGCCTGATCCATCTGAAGCTGAGCACCAATGTTTTTACCTATGTCGATATCCGCGATATCAATGGATAGAATTTCGAAAGCAGTTCCGGCATCCAGACCTTTTTTCAAAACAAGTTTCGAAATTGAATCAGGATTTTCGAGTACGCTTTTGTGCGATTCGCTCGAACCGATTGACGATACAATACCTTCGCCTACACGCGCAAGGATTGTTTCTTCACCTGCACCACCCACGAGTTGTTTAATGTTGGCACGCACGGTTACACGGGCTTTAGCAATCAGCTGAATACCGTCTTTAGCTACTGCGGCTACAGGAGGTGTGTCGATTACTTTAGGATTTACCGACATTTGCACGGCCTGAAATACATCACGTCCGGCAAGGTCAATGGCTGTTGCCATTTTGAAAGTAAGGTCGATATTGGCTTTCGAAGCTGATACCAGCGCATGAACCACACGTTCGATATGACCGCCAGCCAAATAATGCGCTTCGAGTCCATCGCGTTTTACTTCAGGCAGATCGGCTTTGTGAGCTTCAATCATACAGGCCACAATGGTATGAGGTGGCACTTTACGAATTCGCATCAGGAAAAGCTGAATCAGCGAAATGTTTACGCCCGACACTTTGGCCGAAATCCAAAGCAGGAACGGAACGTAATAGAAAAAAAGGAGTAGTAATACACCTAAGATTACCAAACCTACAATTTCAATTCCAAGCATAATTTTGTTGTTTTAAAAGTTAGTATTTGATTTTGTTTTTTTGCAATATAAATGGCTTAATCAGCAGATCTTTCTACAACCACATTTGTGTTTCTGACTTCCACTACGGTTACTTCAACGCCTTCGTCAATAAAGTCATCGTTTGTTTTAGCTTCTACCAAATGTCCGTTGATTTTGATGCGTCCCATAGGAGCAAGTCGCGAAGCCGAAATGCCTTTGTCGCCAATCTTGAGGCTTATGCCACTCAGCGGGTCGTTCTTGCCATCAATTTCAGCTTTGAGCGACATTTTTTCAAGAGCTTTCGAGCGGATAAAAACCCAAACAGCAATTGCTAAAAGTAAAACTCCACCGGCAAGCGTTAAATGTCCGGCTGTACTACCCACAGCGGTATATGCATAATATACTGCACCTCCCATAAACACAGTTCCTGCAATTCCGGCTACTGAAATGCCGGGAATAAGGAATAACTCAAGCAGGAAGAAAATAACTCCCATTAAGAGTAACAAAAGGACAATTGTAATTTCCATTTCCTTAATATTTTCTGGTAAAAGTACGAATATTTTTTTAGAAAACTAATTTTTATCAATAAATTTTATTTCCTCATTCGATGCCTCAATGTACTTGCTCTTAATTAACGCTTCGTTGCTTAGCCAAAGTTGCTCTTTTGACCGGATAATGTCAGCTAATTTGTTTGCTTCTTCCTGATTATCAATGGATGTGTAGTCGAGTCGGAGCTTGTTAAGTTCATTCTGCAAGGTGTTTTGCTCTTCGGTGAGCGAAATACAGGCTTTGAAAATGTCGAGTGCTTTCATACTCTGAAACTGATCGAGCTGATGATATACAGTTGAATCGTTGATAACGATAAAGAAATCTTCTTTTTCAATCTCTTTTTCAGGGCCGACAGTCTCAATTACATTTTTGAATTTGTTTTTATCGGCTTTGCGGCTCTTTACTAAACGTGCCACAAGTCGTGTTTGTTCTGCATCTTCCGAACGAAAATATTTCTTTGTACTGTTGAGTTCGAACTTATAAATTACTATTTTACCGGCAGGTTGATGACGATCGGATGCAAACCAACCGATTTTTTGTAAATCGTCCATGACCATCATATAGTCGTTCCAGGGTGAATTAAACGGAAATCCAACATTCTCCGGATTCAGATAATCTTTTGCAGGAGGCGAATAACGGGTATAGAAAATATCGTAACCACCCAGCGAACCTTCACCATCCGAAGCGTAATAAAGCGTAAGCCCGTCGAGCAACAATAGCGGATAGTTTTCGTTCGCTGCAGTATTTATGTTTTTCGAAATAGAAACGGGTTTCGACCATTCGTCGAGAAGTTTGAATGAGGTGAAAATATCCATATTTCCTTTTATCGAATCCGAGAAATACGATCGGTCGCCACGTTCGGTTGTATAGGTGATTTTGTCGTGAATTTGTTTGTTTATCAGTCGGATACGTTCCTGAGTTAAGGAGCCGGTTTCGCGGCTTTGTTTGTAAAAACGCAGAAATTCATTTTTATTTACCACCATACTGTCGATGATCGCAATGTCTTCCACGCGGTTGAGCAGTCGTTCGCCAAGTTCTGAAGTCTGTATCTTTTTTTCGAATTCCTGAATTTGTGGATTCTCAGCTTCGAGCGTCTGGATGTAGCTTTGATAAGCAGCAACCGATTCGGCAAAGCGGTAAGTATGAAAATACAATTCGCCCAGATACATAGGTGTGAGCGGGTATCGTGTGCCCGAAAGTTCGAAATGTGTGATAGCAGTTTCGTATTCTTTCAGCTCGTAGCAGCAACGTGCATATCGGTAATTGTTCAGCGCATCCTTTGGATTGCGTTTTAGTAATGCGCCATATACCGTTTTTGCTTTGGCATACTGACGGCTGTTGAAAAGGGTTTCGCCCTCAGCAGCGCTTTGAGCGGCTAAATCTGAAAAAATAAAAGTACTTAAAAAAATAACGATTAAAAGTTTGAAATTACGCATTTTACAAATGAAATTATTTATCAATGTTTTTATTGTATATGTTTTAAAAATCAGTCTTTTCCGAGGCTTTGTCTATCAGTTTCTGAGCTTCTTCCTGAGCTTTTTGGTTGAGTGCGTCGGCTTTTTCTTGTGCTTCCTCAATGAGTTTCGCCGCAGCAGCTTTTGCAATTGCTTTGGTTATCGGGTTTGTAGTTTGTTCAATCAGCTTATCGCCTTGCTTTTTAGCTTCTGCTATGAGCTTATCGCCCTGTTCGGCAGCTGTTTTTATAATTCTGTCGGCCTGAATGCGTGCTAAAGCTATGGCTTTTTCCTTTTCTTTTCGGGCTTGTTCGATGGCTGCATCTTTTACATCTTCAATTTTTTCAACGATGGCTGTTTCTACTTTTTCAACGGTTTCTTTCACAATTTCGTTCACCGTATTGAACAAATCCACTTTTACAGTTGGTTTGCTGAAAGTGCCACCAATACTTACATTAAATATGGAAAGCCTTCCGAGTTTGTATTTGTCGGGAAGCTGAATTTTTCCATTGTAATTAATGGTTTTGTCGTATCCGGTAATTCCGCTGAGCGTCAGCCATGTGTCCCAAAGTTTCAGGCTGAAAGGTTTTGTAATCATTTTTCCGTCTACAAACTCAAATGTCATGCCCGCTTCGTCAATTTCTACAGGAAAGACATTGTTTTTCTTCACAGCTTTCAGAATGGTTTCCAATACTTTCAGATTGTCGATACTTATCGAACCTGCCGAAAGACTTCCATCGCCATTCAGTGTTTGAAGAACTGGTGACATGCCTGCACCCATTTTTGTGTCCAACAATAAACCGGCCGAAAATTCACCTGAAGCTTTCTCGAACACTGGCACATATTTACGTAAAGTCTCTACCTGACTGAAAATCTGTTTGAAAACCACATCGTCCAGATTGATTTTCATTTGCAGCGAAGGCTGTATGGTATCGGTGCTGTTGTAATTAGCGCTCATTTTCATTTTTCCACCGAAAGCATCAGTGCTCAGATTGTGAATCTGAAGTTGACGGTTACCCATAGAAAGCGAGGCTTTGCTCTGGCTGAGAAGCATTTCGGCAAATGTAAGTTTCTCCACACTGGCATCGATAGTCATATTTATATTTGCCGGAATCACGATGGTTTTCATGGCTGGCTGAATACTGTCGGGCGTTGCATTGTTTTTTGATTTTCCCGAATTGTCTTCGGTCAGAAAATCGTTCATATTCAGATACTGCGAACTTGCTTTCAGTTGTCCTTTCAATTCGGAATCGTAAAGCAGATAGCCGATGAAATTTTCAACACGCCCGTAAAGACTCAGATCGTTTTGTCCATACTTCACTTGTAACCGGCTTACTTCTGCAAAACGGTTACTGAATTTCAACTCAGCCCGCGGAATCTCTGTTTTTTGAGCCAACATGGAGGTCTGAAGCAGCACATTGCTGGCATTCAGGAAACCATTGAATCTGAATTTGTCGTACTGATTGGCCGAGAACCATGATTTTCGTCCGTGAACGTCCAGGTTCATATCGAGCATTCCCTGAATATTTGTTTTTTCGTCGAGCGGGTAAATTTTAGCAATGTACGAAGTGTTCAGTTTTCCCACAGCATTCAGCGTTATAGCGGGGTCGGAGACAGGTTGCGAAACCGAAAGCGAAGCCCTGAAAGGATTTCCCCCCAGTATAAACGAGAAGTTCGAAATGTCGATTCGCGTATCGTCGAGTGTGCGACC
>JAGPIU010000101.1 GCA_018054805.1 Paludibacter sp.
CGCGACATGCACATTGGCGACACCATTATCGGCATAAAAGGCCGTGTAGGATTCGAAGCTGCTGCACCGCTGCTTATTATCAACGCACACAAAATGCTCGAAAAACATACGCTTACCAAATGGCAGCAATACTGGAAAGATCAGCTGGGCAACTGGTACGGCATGTTCCTGCACGAAGCACAATATCTGGAACCCGTGATGCGCGACATTGAGCAATTCCTCGAAAGTTCGCAGCAAAACGTAACCGGAACAGTGATTGTAAGCCTTCGTCCTTACAGCTACACGCTGGTGGGTGTCGATTCGCCTTTCGACCTTATGAAAACCGACTTTGGCGAATATGGCGAAGTAAACCGCGCCTGGAGTGCCGACGACGTAAAAGGATTCACCAAAATACTGGGCAACCAGATGAAGATATTTTACAACGTACAGAAACGCAATAATCAGTAAAACCCAGGGGTTTTGTGGTGATATTGAGGCTGCTGAATTACGATATTTTGTTTTACGAACGGAAAAGCGTAACTTTGCAGCCTCAAAAATTAATTTATTAAAATTCTCACTTCATGATTAATGCTCAGGATATCAAAAACGGAACCTGTATCCGTATGGATGGAAAATTATATTTCGTAATAGAATTTCTCCATGTAAAACCCGGGAAGGGAAACACCTTTATGCGTACCACACTGAAAGATGTAGTAGATGGACGTGTACTCGAACGCCGCTTTAACATTGGCGAGAAACTTGAAGATGTACGTGTTGAGCGTCGCCCCTTTCAATTTGTATACAAAGAGGGCGAAGACTTTATTTTTATGAATCAGGAAACGTACGACCAACAGCCAATTGCAAAAACACTTATCAATGGTGTGGATTTTCTTCTTGAAGGAATGGTTGTTGAAGTAGTTTCGGATGCTTCTACGGACACTGTGCTTTATGCTGATATGCCTGTAAAAGTGCAAATGAAAGTGACTTATACCGAACCCGGGCTGAAAGGTGACACTGCCACCAACACACTAAAACCAGCTACTGTTGAGTCCGGAGCTACAGTAAGAGTTCCTCTCTTCATCACCGAAGGTGAAACTATTGAAATTGATACCCGCGATGGTTCATATCTCGGACGTGTGAAAGCATAATTATCACTCTTAAACATAAAAAAAATCCGGTAAATGAATTTTTACCGGATTTTTTTTATGTTTTTCATACCCTACTTGTTGAAATCGCGCAACTTGATATTTGTCAGCACTTTTTTAGTATGCAATGAAAAATCGCTGTTCATCATCCAACCGTAGTAACCAATATCGTTTTTAAGCACATCAGTAACTTTCTGCCCTTTATATTTCCCGAAATTAATCACTTCCTCGCCTTTATCATTGAAAATAATACGTCCGGCAAAGTCGGCATTATTGTTTTGCATGGTAAATTTCGAAAGAAATTCGATGTCGTTTTTCAGCTCCGGATAACGATCGAGCTGTGCTTGTAATACTTCGTAAGTAGCCAATGTATCAGCTTCGGCGCCATGTGCTCCCACCAACTCCTTGTCGCAATAATACTTGTATGCAGCCGAAAGTGTGCGTGCTTCCATTTTATGAAAAATAACCTGCACATCCACGAATTTTCGCTTCATAAGGTCTATATCCACTTCGGCGCGTAGCAACTCCTCAGCCAGCATGGGAATATCGAACCTGTTTGAGTTATAACCCGCCAGGTCGCAACCTTCAATGTCGCGTGCAATTTCCTTTGCTACCGATTTAAATGTGGGGCAATCGGCCACATCGGCATCGTAAATACCGTGAATTTCAGAGGCTCCTTTCGGGATTGGCATTCCTGGATTTACACGAATCGTTTTTGTTTCCTCACGACCGTTAGGCGATACTTTATGATACGAAATTTCTACAATACGGTCGGTTACAAAGTTGGTTCCGGTAGTTTCGAGATCGAAAAAAACGATAGGGTTTTTAAGTTGAAGTTTCATTTTTTTATAAGAATAAAGATATATAAGACGAAAGTCAAACGACAAAAGTCAATGGTCTATATAATAAAAAGTTACATGCAGCAATAAAAAAATCAAGGTCTAAAGACTTTCGTCCTTAGACCTCAGACTTTAGACCACAAAAATTCGATTAATCATTCAGCAACATTGGCATTAACAACATAAGAATTTCTTCGTTGGCTTCGTTTTCGAATGGCAGAATAAGTCCGGCACGCGACGGATCGGTAAGTTCGAGCACTACATCCGAAGCACTGATGTTGTTCAGAATTTCAATCAGAAAAGCCGATTTAAAGCCAATTTTGATTGGATCGCCTTCGAACTGACAAGAGATTGTTTCTTCAGCCGAAATCGAAAAATCGATGTCCTGAGCTGAAATATGGATTTGATTGTCTGAGAAAGCAAGTTTCACCAGATTGCTGGCCTGATTTGAGAATACCGACACACGTTTAAGCGCGTTAAGCCACGATACGCGATCGATAATTATTTTGTAAAGATTCGATTTGGGAATTACACCGTTGTAATTTGGGAAACGACCCTCTACCTGACGGCAAATCATGGTGTAGTTCGACAAACGGAAGTATGCGTTTTTCGAATCGAATTTAATTTCAACCTCACCGCTTTCTTTCGGAAGAATATTTTTAAGCATTGTGGCTGGTTTTTTAGGTAAAATAAAGTTCACCTTTTCTTCTTCCTCGCCAAGGGTAATATTGGTATGTTGCGTTTTGTAACGCACTAATTTATGCGCATCGGTTGCCACCATGGTGATATTGTCGCGATAGATATCGAAAAACACACCATTCATTACGGGACGAAGTTCATCATCGGCAGTACAGAAAAGTGTTTTCACAATACCATTGGCCAGAAAATCCACATCCATTGTAAGGACGCGTGCATCTTCCTGCAATTCGGGCAAACGTGGATATTCATCGCCATTCTGACCGATAAAATTATACGATCCATTCGCCGAAGTAATGACCATTGCCAAATTGCTATCGTTGATAGAAAACGACAGGGGCTGATCAGAAAACTCGCGGAGCGTATCGAGCAGCAATCGCGAAGCTACAGCCACTTTACCACTTCCTTCTGCATTATCCACCTCGAGCGAAGTGATAAGTGTAGTTTCGATGTCGGAAGCCGTCATTGTCAACGTTTTTCCTTCGAGATTCAACAAGAAATTATCCAGAATTGGGAGCGAATTTTTGCTGTTTATTACACGGCTAATAGCTTGCAAATGGCTGAGTAAAACTGTACTTGATACAACGAATTTCATATGTATGATTTTTATGTTGTTTGGGTCATTATTATTTGAAGAACAAATGTAGTGATTTTTTTAAATAACAGAAAATTATAGCTGTATTTTTTAAGTATCAGGCACCGCCTGTTTACACAAAAAAACAATCCGGTTTCGACATACTGAAAATTTGGTTTCTTTTAATGTATGCAGAACCGGATTGTGGCGTTCAAAATTCTTCGAAGGAAAGGTCAATCAGGAAGTTGCTTTTTTCTGATGTATTTCTGACTCGTGAGCACAGGCGCATCAGCAGGATAACTGATATAACTTATTTTTAATGTATCTTCTTCAATTTCGTAAGTGCAGGATTCAAAAATCACCTGCTCAACCTCAGTGCTTACGGGAGGGCGATTGAGAGCTAAATCCCAACGAACTGATTTTTTCGACATAAAATAGATATTGCGGGCACTCTGAATATAGTTTCCATGCTCTTCAGTGTAAAACGACAATTCTCCAATCCCCTGCTTCTCATAGTACCCAAGTCCTGAAACGACATACAGAAAAGTACCATTCGGCCTGAAAAGCAAGCTACTTACATTGCGTCCCATAGGTTTAACCGACACAGTGTCGGTCCACAAACCATATATCTCATTATCGGTCGGTTCAGGGCCGGCATCCATATAACTACTGCATGCGCTTATGCCCGACGTAATAATGAGTACAGCGATTAAACGCGCACTTTTTTTGAAAAAACTCTTAATCTTATTTCTATTATTATTCATTATTCGTAAATTTAATCACACTCAGCGCTTTAATATCATTTACATCGCTGTAATCGTATTGATAGAGTCCATCTTCGGCTATCATCATCAATACATTTTCCCAGGCAATAAGGTCGTAACCTTCCATACCTTTTATGTGTTTTACGCTACTCAAATATGACTTTTCGGGCGTGGTAATGTTGAAAATTTTCAATCCATCGTCGCATAAAAACAGCATTTCGTTGTCGATGCCCAATCCTTTCGGTTTGGTCATATTCTCGAAAGTAATCAGTTTTTTTGGTTCGCGCACATTGGACACATCCACAATAAAAAGCTCGTTCACATTTTGTCCGCACATATTGCCCGAATGTACTGTCACATAAGCCAGATCGTTGTGCACCACCACCGGATCGCAACCAAAAACATGTGTGACTGAGGACATAAATTCAGGTTTTAGCGGATCGGCCACCGAATAAATAAGCATGCCTGTGGGAGTACCCATAAACATGTTATCCTCATAACTGAAAAGCGTTTCTACATTCCAGCCAATAAAGATATTATCAGCAGCTTTTACAGGAGCTTCGCCACTCAGGTCGAAGATGGACATATAATCGCGAATCACAGTATAAAGCTTGTCGTCGTACAGCGCAAAACGCGACATAGATCCATTAATGCCATTTTTGGAACCTCCGCCATTTTCTGATGCTGTAGCCGAGTCATAAAACACATCACCTCCCCATGGCCAAAACCCGCCACCGGTATAATGACTGATACTTTCGGTGCGTTCGGTGACTTTCCAGCCCACAATAATGCCCGGCTGTCGTTTCTCGCCAAAGCACATATTATAATCGATGCTATAATTATTATCAACCGGAGGCAATGCATCCGGAAAAAT
>JAGPIU010000102.1 GCA_018054805.1 Paludibacter sp.
TAAGAGACTTCACAGCTAAAGAAAAAGAGAGGCTGTCTTTATTCAGGACAGCCTCATCGTTTTTCACTTAGGTTACGAGATCTTTTCTATCGTTTCCTGAAGGTTTATTTCAATACCTTTTTTATCATAAAATTTATATTGCAGGAATCCAAGCTTTTGGGATGCAATTACTTTGCAGCCTTTACCGTATTTTAGTTTCCATTGCAATTTCATCGACACCAGGCCTTTCGAAATAAAGGCATCCACATAAGGGTGAAGATGTAGCGTAAAATCTTTGACGTTTAATTTATTTACCAAATAGTCAATTTTGCTTTCGAGTTGGTCGGTAAACAAAATCGAAGGTTTGGTATGTCCTGTACCATAACAGGTAGGACATGTTTCCTCAATATCAATATCCATCACCGGACGCACCCTCTGACGGGTCATTTGCATAAGTCCGAATTTACTTAAAGGCAGAATATTATGCTTGGCTCTATCCTTGCTCATGGCTTCACGCATGCGGTCGAACAGCTTTTGTCTGTTTTCGGTCTCATGCATATCGATAAAGTCCACCACAATAATACCACCCATATCGCGTAAACGGAGCTGACGCGCAATTTCGTCGGCAGCAGCCATATTTACATCGAGCGCATTGGCTTCCTGGCCGTTTCCGGCTTTTGAGCGGTTTCCGCTGTTTACATCCACCACATGCAGTGCTTCGGTATGTTCGATAATCAGATAAGCTCCGCTTTTGAAAGAAACTGTTTTTCCGAAAGCCGATTTTATTTGTTTGGTAATACCAAAACTATCATAAATCGGAGCTTCTTCTTTATACAGTTTTACAATGTCCTTACGTTCAGGAGCTATCAGTTCGACATAGTCGCGCACTTCGGTGTAAACCGACTGATCGTTGATATGGATATGTTTAAAACTCGGGCTGAATAAATCTCTTATTATTCCAACCGTGCGACCTAATTCTTCGAGAATAAGCGAAACTCCTTTTGACTGTTGTACTTTGGCAATGGCTTCTTCCCAGCGTTTTACCAGAATTTTCAGTTCATTGTCGAGCTCGGCTACTTTTTTTTCCTCAGCAACTGTTCGTACAATCACCCCGAATCCTTTGGGTTTGATGCTTTGAATCAGCTGTTTGAGACGTTGACGTTCTTCCTCGGTTTTAATCTTCTGCGACACCGACACTTTGTCGGAGAATGGCATCAGTACGAGGAATCGCCCTGCGATAGAGATTTCGGCAGTCAGTCGGGGTCCTTTGGTCGATATGGGTTCTTTAGCTATCTGAACCAGAATATCCTGACCGGGTTTAAGGATGTCGTTGATTGAGCCGTTTTTCTCAATTTCGGGCAGTTGTTTTACTTTTTGAATGGCAGGTACTTTTTTTCGGTCGCTAAGTATCTGCGTTGTAAATTGATAAAGAGTATTGAAATTTGAACCTAAATCAAGATAGTGAAGAAAAGCATCTTTTTCGTAGCCCACATCCACAAATGCTGCATTCAAACCGGGCATTATTTTTTTTACCTTTCCAAGATAGATATTTCCCACGGCGAACTGTTCTTCGCGTCCTTCGTGGTTAATTTCGACCAGGCGTTTGTCTTCGAGCAGCGCAATAGATATTTCGGACGGTTGTACGTCTACTACTAATTCGCTATTCACTTTTTTCTTTTTTTGGTTAGTTATTTTTACTGTATAAAAAAACAAACTTATAAAGCCAAGATAAAGCTTATAAGTTTGTTTTTCTTGGACTTTAAAAAATTAAAGACCACATTTTTAGACTATTTCTTTTTGTGTCTGTTTTTTCTAAGTCTTTTCTTACGTTTGTGCGTCGACATTTTATGTCTTTTTCTTTTTTTACCGCTTGGCATCGTCTTTTTTGTTTTATATAATGAAAAAAAATTATTTAACTACGCTCACGAAAGTTTTGGCTGGTTTGAAAGAAGGGATATTGTGAGCCGGAATGATGATAGTAGTGTTTTTCGAAATGTTACGGGCAGTTTTTTCAGCACGTTGTTTGATTACAAAGCTACCGAAACCTCTTAAATATACGTTTTCGTTTTTAGCTAATGAATCTTTTACTGCTTCCATAAAAGCTTCAACAGTTGTCAATACAGTAGCCTTGTCGATTCCTGTATTTTTAGCAATCTCATTTACGATATCTGCTTTAGTCATTTTAGTAATTTTTAATGAGTTAATAATTAATTTATGATTGATTTTAATTTTTTCAAAACGGACTGCAAATATATTGCTTTTATTCTGATTAAAAAACAATTGCGCTGTTTTTTTTTCGAAAAAAGGGAAATAAACGAATAATGGTTCATTATTCCGATAACATTTTATCCATCTGGTCTACAGGAAGGTTACGCCCTACAATTCGGCCATCTTTTGCGATAAGCACGGTAGCCGGAATTGAATTTACAGCGTAAAGCGCAGCACCGGCCGATTTCCATCCCTGAAGGTCGGACACATGCGACCACTCTAATTTATAAGTATCAATTGCCGAACGCCAGTTCGCATCTGTATCGTCGAGCGAAACGCCGTAAATAGCAAGCTTTGAGCCTTTATGCTTCTGGTAAAAAGCTTTCAGTTCGGGGAACGAACGAATGCACGGACCGCACCACGATGCCCAAAAATCAACAAGCACATAGTCGGTTTTTCCAACAAGATCGGAAAGTGCGAGCGTTCCACCATCGGGAGTTGCAAGGCTGAAATCGGTGTACATTTGGCCTACAGCGGTTTTTTTCTCGGTTTCGATGGCAGTCAATATTTCCTGCACACGTTTCACGGCTTTGGTTTTGTCATTCATTTTGCTCACAATACTTTCTTTTTCGTCGATACTCATGCCATGAAAAGTAGTTGTAAACACAAAAGTTCCCACTATGCTGTTTGCATTTTTTAAAGCAAAATCAATATCGGCAGCTACATCCTCTTTCTGGATTTCTTCCATACGTTTGTTCATACTTTCGGCTTTGGAGCTGTCGGCAGCCACTTCAGCTGATAGTTTCTGAAATTCATCGTTGGCCTTTACATAAAAAGCATCCTTCTGAATGTTGTATGCGCTTAGCAGTTCATTCTGCTTAGTGCCCGACACAGTCATTTGAGTTAAACTATCTATAGCAATATTGATTTTTCCGTTTTCGAGCACAAAAGGCTTGCGGAAACGGTCGCCGTCTTTATTTTCGAAGGCAAGATATACTACACGTGCGCTGTCGGCTACTCCCTGAAAAGCAAATGAACCATTCAGAATATCAGCGCTATCCACACTAACCCATTCACGATCAATTCTTTCCTTGATATAGATTTTTGCGCCTTCGTTATAAGAGGAAGCAATGGTTCCTGAAATTTTATATTCGGTAGGCGTACATGCCACCATTAATACTGCGGCAACTAAAAATAAAATGTGTTGTCTCATAATTTTTGAATGTTTGATGATTTAATTGTGAAATATAGCTGCAAATATCTGAATTATATCCGGTTAATCAAAACAAAGGAAGCAGATTTAGATAATGTTAAGAGTATTATCCAAAAATGCTTCCTTCAATTATGCGATCCGGGTTAAAAATCAGAGCACAATTACTGCACAATCAGGTAAATGGCAATGGCATGACACACACTGCCGGCCAGCACAAACAGATGCCACACTGCGTGCATAAACTCCACTTTTTTAATGAGATAAACCACAGCACCAAGCGTATAAGCCAATCCGCCGCCTATCAACCACCAAAGTACATCCATATTTCCAATGGCCGACAATACATCGATCAGCGGTTTAAAAGCAATGACAACCACCCAGCCCATAGCCACATAAGCCACAGTTTCGAGTTTTCCGGCATTTTTCAGATTCAGAAAACTCAGCAATACACCCGCCACAGCTGCTGCCCAAACCACTCCAAACAACGCCCAACCCCAGGCACCTTCGTTGCGAAGCACCACAAGCGTAAAAGGTGTATAGGAACCTGCAATGTGCAGATAAATGGCTGCATGATCGAATTTGCGCAGCAACATTTTCTTACTTTCATCGCGTTCGTGATGATAAAAAGTAGATGTGATGTACGAAAAAGTCATAAAAACCGCATAGACCATAAAACTGGTCAAAATCCAGTTGTCGGCAGTGGGAATGGCTTTTAATATTAATACCACTCCGGCTATTAAGCCGAAAATAATTCCTGTCAAATGCGTGTAGGTATTGGCTTTTTCTTCGCGAGGAGTGTAACGGGACATTTGATATTTACGATTTTAAAATTTACAATTTACGATTGGGGGTCAAAATTTCGGGTTCCACGTTTCAGAGTTTCATGTTTCAGAGTTTTGGGTTGATTGAAGATTTTGGATCAAAACTACCTTCTAATAAAAGAAGTAAACCAAAACTCTGAAACCGTTGAAACGTGAAACTCTGATACGCTTTTACTTCACCCGAACAATCTCTCCACCTGTATGGCTTACAAATTCGGGGGCATACTGACATTGTATGGTTGCTATTCCGCTTGTGAATGTACCTGCGTTGTTTGCCCACATTTCATACTCGAACACATAGGTTCCTTTTGGCAAAAAGCTAAAGAAGAACTGTGTGGAAGCATCTTTTGTGGTTTGATAATAACACAGACTTTCTTTCCATTGGCAACCCGAAAGTTGATTTACAGGTTCGAAACAGGAAGCACGCAAATCTTTCAACGCCACAAATTCAAGATTGCGATCGGTAGTTACAACCAATCGCGTAATGACTTTATCGCCTTTTTTCAACTGTACTTGTTCCACAGGAATCATAGAAGCACCTTGTTTCACAAACAGTTTTTTGGTCACTTTCAGCGCATTGCTTTGTCCCTGTACTTTGTTGATATCCTGATAATACTGCCAGTACAT
>JAGPIU010000004.1 GCA_018054805.1 Paludibacter sp.
CCTACTTTTTCAATCGGCTAATATATTCAGTCGGATTTTCGTTAAAGTACTCTTTAAAACATTTGCTAAAATAAGATGGAGATGTAAAACCGGTTTCGTATGCCACTTCAGAAATTGTTTTATCAGAATGAATAAAGAGTTGTTCGGCTGCTTTGAGGCGAATAATACGCACAAGTTCATTGGGGGCATAGTTGGTGAGCGACTTAATTTTGCGGTAAAGTTGTACGCGCGACAAGCCCAAACTTTTACCTATTTCATCCACATTCAAGTCACTATCAATCAAGTTGTTTTCAATAACCTTTCTGAATTTGGCAATAAATGATTTATCAATTTCGGCCACAGTTTCTTTCCGTTCGCCAAAGGTGAGGTTTCTCTGAAAATACCCCTTTACCTTTTCGCGGTTTTCAATAATTTTTCTGACGCGTATCTTTAGTATGTTTTCGTTGAAGGGCTTGGGAATATAGGCATCAGCACCACTTTCGAAACCCATGGCTCTTTGTTCATCCATAGCACAGGCAGTGAGCAGCATCACCGGGATGTGACTGGTGCTTATATTCTCCTTGATATTTTTGCACAGCTCAAACCCATCCATTAAATCCATCATCACATCACTTATTATCAGTTCAGGGACCAGTTTCATAGCTTTCAGAAATCCTTCCTGACCATTTACGGCTTCAATTATTTCAAAATCGTTCTTAAGCAATGTTTTAATGTAAATCCGCACATCGGCATTGTCCTCCACGACTAAAATTGTAGGTTTTTCTGTTGCGTTTAAAGCGATTTCTACCTGTTCAACAGCGGTATTTTCTTTGTCAATCAACCCGATCTCTTCGCCCCGGTTAAAATTATTGCTAAACACCGGATATTCTTCGCTTATCGAAATATCTTTTTGTTTGTATGGAATCAGAAAATTAAAAACAGTGCCCTTTCCTTCGGTGCTCGTCACATCAATTGTGCCGTTGTGCAGCTCAACCAATACTTTTGTGAGTGCCAATCCGATTCCCGAGCCTGCTGCATGACGGTCGGCTTTGTAAAAACGGTCGAAAATTTGATGAATATGTTGTTCGGATATGCCCGGACCCGAATCGCTGATTGTGAATCGGGCAAAGTGCTCATTGTTTTGAATTTCCTGGGACAAATGCACTTTGATATGGCCGTTTTCAGGCGTAAACTTCAGCGCATTGGAAATCAGATTGTAACATATTTTCTCCATCTTGTCGGAATCGAACCAAACGGTAAAATCATCGTTGCTTGCCGAGAATTTCAGTTGAATGTGTTTCCTTTTGCTGAGTTCAACAAATGAGTCGCAAATATCGCTTATAAATGATTTGAGGTTGCCAAGCGTGAAATACATTTGCATTTTACCATTTTCGTAACGTCGGAATTCGATAACCTGGTCGATAAGTTTCATCAACACCTGCACATTTTTGCGCATCAGCTGAATGAGTCTGCTTCCATCGGGACTCAGTTGTTCGTTTTGCATAATGCTTTCAAGTGGCCCGTGCAGCAAGGTCAGTGGTGTGCGGAACTCATGCGATATATTTGTAAAAAACACCAATTTAGCTTGTGTAGCGTCTTCCAGGTTTTTCGAAAGGGCAAGCAATTGATCGCGTTGTTCCGATAGTTCTTCTTTTTGTTTGTTGATGGCAATATTGGTAAATTCTAATTCGCGATTTACTTTGTTCTTATGTCGGTACGAGCGGAAAAGCAGCATTAACAACATAAGAATAACAAAAAGCACAACCAACGAGAAATAAAGCAGAATTCGCTGTGCGCTGTATTGAGCCAGATTCTGGTCGAGTACGGTATTGAGTTGTCCGATTCGGTTCTGATGCTGAATAATCTGGTCGGTCTGAAGTTTCAAAACCCGCGCATTGGTATTATCCACAACCGCAGTGAATAGGATATTCTCTCTGTCGTAAGGTTCTTTTTTCAGAATACGGATCGCTGTTTGAACGGCTTTTTCGCCTCCGGTAGGGTAAATAAAAGTGGCATCAATTGTGCCTTTGATTACTTTCTGAATACCACCTTCGGTACCGGGCAAAGCATCAATACCCAGGATGACAGGTTTTTTAATTCCGCTTGCCACACTTATAGCTTCATGGGCACCTGTAGCCATTTCGTCGTTGTGTGCAAACACCAAATCGATGGTTGGGTTTTTCTGTAAAGCCTCGGTCATTTTTTCCCTGGCCTGCGAACGAAGCCAGCCACCATCATTCTCGTATACTATTTTAATGTCGGGATAATTTTTGATTACGCTTATAAAACCTTCGTGGCGTTCCATGTCGGGAGTAGAGCCTTTCAGTCCGCGAATTTCCACCACATTACCTTTACCGTTCAGCAAATTGGCAGTGTAGACACCCACTTCTTTCCCTATCTGGAAATTATCGGCGCCCACAAAGGCAGTGTATTTACTTGTACTTGTTTTCCGATCGACCAAAACCACCGGAATGCCTTCCTGCATGGCTTTTTCAATGACCGGTGTAAGTGGAACCGCTTCGTTGGGCGATACAATAATCAGATCAACCTTCTCGGCAATGAAGCTTTCGATGTCGCGTATTTGTTTTTGATTGCTGTCGTAGGCGGTTTTGATTGTAACTTCCACGCCCGTATTGAAAGAAGCTTCGCGCAGAATCTCTTCATTCATGGTTCGTCGCCAGGCATCATCGCTGCATTGCGAAACACCAATTTTCAGGCTTTTCTCATCTTGTTTGAACGAGCATGAAGTGCATAAAACGGCTAACAGTAAAATGAGGATTGCGATTTTTTTCATGGAATGCCACTTTTTCGGAATATCAATTGACAGACAAATATAGAGATTAAGGTTTATATTTATACACAATAAACCGATAAAACATTCAGTTCAATCGGTTTATTGTATTGGGCTTTTGCTGCCCGTTGCTTTTTAATTTATCATCTTTTCCCTGTAATTGACTCCGGCAACACGGGCATAGCTCCTTTTTGGGTGCAAACATAAGCCGAAACTTCTACTGCTGTGGCGTGTGCTTCGGAAATAGACTTACCTTGCAGTAACGAAGCCACAAAACCGGCAGTAAACGAATCGCCGGCGCCAACCGTATCTGCCACTTCCACCAACGGTGTGGGTTTGAACGATGTTTCATCGGAAGTGATGACATAGCTGCCTAGTGTTCCTTTGGTAAGAACCAACATACGGAGCGAATAATCAGACAACAATTTTTGGCAGATTTCCATTTCGGAGCAGTTTTCCCAGCCAAAAAGCTTAGCCACGAGTATCACCTCATCGTCGTTTATTTTCAGTATGTTGCAACGTGAGAGCGAGTGGTCAATCAACTCCTGCGAATAAAAATGCTGACGCAGGTTAATGTCGAATATTTTCAGGGCATTTTCAGGAACCAAATCCAGAAAGCGGTTTATGGTAAGGCGGGAGGCCTCATTGCGTTGCGCCAGCGAACCAAAGCAAACCGTTTTGGTGTTTCGTGCCAGTTCTTCCATTTCGATGGTGAAAGGGATATTATCCCACGCCACTTTCTGACAGATTTCGTACTGCGGAACACCTTTTTCGTCGAGTGTAACCTGAACAGTTCCGGTAGGGAAAGGTGTTTTTTCAATAATATAACGAAAATCCTTTTTACTCAGGCAGTCAATAATTTCATCTCCAAGTTCATCGTTCCCGATAGCACTTACAGCACGTCCATCGAATCCGAATTGCGATACGTGATAAGCAAAATTAGCCGGAGCTCCTCCCAACACTTTTCCACTGGGGAATACATCCCATAAAATTTCACCAATTCCTACTATGATATTACTGCCCCCCAGCCCCCTAAAGGGGGAGTTTTTTGATGAGGAGGAAAAGTTGTTCATTTCGTGCTGACTTATTTCTTGTTTGTTTTTCATATTTTTCATTTTTACCATCAGTAATTTTTCTTATTCCCCCTTTAGTGGGATAGGGGGCATATTTACACCCCCAATTCCCGCTCAATTTGTTCCAGCGATTTACCTTTGGTTTCGGGAATCCATATCTTTACAAAAATAAATGCAATGATACTGAAAACACCAAAGATTGCAAACAAATAATGCAGGCCGAGTGATCCCTGAATAACAGGAGCAAAGTAAACAGTAAGGAATGTGCAAAGCCAGCTTACTGCGGTGGAAAACGACATGGCCAATCCTTTTATTCTGTTCGGATAAATTTCGGAAATAATAACCCACATTACGGGAGCAAATGATGCTGCAAAGAATGAAATATAAACCAACAGCGCCACCAGCACGCCAACGCCGTTTTGTACCGGACGGGCAAACTCGAAGGTAAGGTAAGCCAACGAAAGAATCATGCCCACTGCTCCCCAGAGCAAAAGCGTTTTACGACCTTTTTTGTCCACCAACCCAAGCGCTACAATTGTCATCAGGAAGTTAACCAGACCCACAATCATGGCCTGCATCATCGAATCGCCTTTGGCTGAGCCGGCTGCCTGAAAAATATCAGGCGCAAACATAATCACCGCATTGATACCGGTAATTTGCTGAAATGCTGCAATGAGTGTCCCAATCAACACAATCTTTCCGGTTTTGCCCCTGAAGAGTTCGCCAAAAGACATTTTTTCCTTTTTTTGTTCTGCTTTTAGTACGCTCTCCATCTCGGGTAACTCTTGCTCAACCAACAATTTGCCTCCAATGCTGTTCAGCACCTGAATTGCGTCATCTCTTCGTCCGTTCGCTATTAACCAACGGGGACTTTCGGGAAATTTCAGTATCAGAAACAGAAAATAAACAGCTCCGAAAACGGCAGGTACGGCCAGCATATAACGCCAGCTTTGTTCGCCCAATCCAATTAATAGATAATCGAAAACATATGCCAGCACAATACCGATAGTAATGGCAAACTGATTGAACGAAACCAATTTCCCCCTGTTCTTAGCCGGAGAAATTTCGGAAATATACATGGGGCCAACAACCGAAGTAGCTCCAACTGCCAGTCCGGACAAAACGCGGAAAATAATCAATACAGTTGATGATTCAGCCAACGCACAACCCAATGCCGAAACGATATAAAGAATGGATGTAAAAATCATCACTTTTTTACGACCAAATTTCTCGGTGAAATTTCCGGTGAAAAGTGCACCCACCAAACACCCAATGGTAAGTAGTGCAGCCACAGTTCCCAAACCGCTGTCGGTGAGCGAGAATTCGCCTTTTATCATATCCACAGCGCCGGAAATGCCCGCCATGTTCAACCCGAAAAGTAAACCACCATTGATGGCTACAAAGGTAATCCAGTAAAGATACTTGTTGTTTTGCATAGTAGTAAAAATCTCCTGAATCTCCCTTTCGGAAGATTTCCGGAACTTGATTAATTTGATTATTTTATCTGATATATTTTGATATGCTCTGCACTGAATTTTCCTTCCTTTGTATAGAATTTCAGCTTATTCATCACCTCGGTTGGGAAAAATATTGTGGTAAGAGCCAACTCTCCTTCGTTTATAAATATCTCGGCTGAAGCCTTATCCACAAGAACTCTCACTTTGTACGCGTCTTTTTTTACAAGCGGAGCATTCATGCCAGCTGCAAATCGTCCCTCAAAATCAACCAGTCCACTTTTGTGGCGATGTATGCTGAAAAATCCGGTAGTCATATCGAAGCGGAATTCAAGTTCTTCGTTTTTGCTGTTCTGAAGAATAAATCCGAAAATGCCGGCATTTTGTGGTTTTAGTGTCATCTCTATTTCATAAGTTCCCTTATTTTTATCGAGGAGATTTGAAAGAACAACTTCTTTTTCGACAACAACATCTTTTTTTGCCGATTCCAATGCACGCAATGTTTTGGTTTCACTCACCGGATAGTTGCTCACAACCAAATGTTTGCCATTGTTCGCTATTTTCAGTTCACGGGCTACAGTCATGGCACTTCGGAAGTTTTTGGTTGGTACGTTGTTGGCGTAATCCCAATTGCTCATCCAGCCCATAAAAATTTTACGTCCATCATTTTCGGGAATATTGCTCCAGGTAACGCCTGCATAATTATCGCGCCCGTAATCCATCCAAAGCGGATAGGGAAGCGCATCGGCCCTGAAGGTTTTTCCGTCAAAATCGCCAATAAAATACTGTGTGGCCGAACCTCCATTCGGTCCGCCGGGATTAATGCTTACCAGGAGCACCCATTTTGTTTTTCCATTATAATCCAAAGAAACCAGATCAGGACATTCCCACACGCCACCGTGCGATCCGATGCCATCGCCAAATTCGCTCAGGCGTGTCCAGCTTTTCAGGTTAGCCGATCCGTAAAAAGTAATGGTTTGTTTGGTGGCCAATGACATGATCCATTGGTTCGATTCGTTGTGCCAAAACACTTTCGGGTCGCGGAAGTCGGGAATGCCGGGATTGGGTATCACCGGATTGCCTTCGTATTTGGTAAAAGTGCGTCCTTTGTCGGTGCTGTACGCAATGGATTGCGACTGCACCCGGCCGGCACTTGTATAAATAGCTACCATGGCATTTTTGCCAAATCCGGCAGTATTGTTTACATCGATTACGGCGCTTCCCGAAAAAATTGCTCCGAGTGAATCGGGTGCAATAGCTGTAGGAAGGTAAGTCCACGAGTTAAGATCGGTACTAACTGCGTGTCCCCAGTGCATATTGCCCCACATTGAACCGTAAGGATTATACTGATAAAAAAGGTGGTATTCACCATCAAGGTAAACCATTCCGTTGGGATCGTTCATCCAACCGTATTCCGGACTAAAATGGAACTGAGGTCGGTATTTTTCGTTGTATTCGAACTCAAATTCATTGGATTGCTTAATTTCTTTGATACCTAAAATTGATTCATTTACCCCTAAAAATGAAAGTGTCAGATTTTGGTCTTTTAATTCCTTAACATCGAGTGGCACCCAGTAGTCAATTTTATCTACAGCCAAATGCACATCAAAAGCATATTGGTGGGTTGGATTAGAAGCTAATACACTTATCTTTATTTCAGGTGCTTTTTCTTCGACCGGAATAAGCAGATAAGATGATTGTATTTTGTAATCGACAGATAGATTTTTACCTGAAGAGTTTTTTTGGGAAGTGCAACTTATACTTATCAATAAAAGTGCAATTAATATGGAAGTGATTGATCTTTTCATTTTTTAAAACATTGGGTTAACTATTTACGTTGCAAAAATAGATGTAGATATTATGTTATGCTGTTATTTTTGTTGCAATATCGTGTAATTTTGATACAAATGTTTATATTATTTTTGTTCTTTGATTGGTTTTAAACTATTCATATGCAACTCTTCAATCTCAATAAAACCATTTTCTGCAAATAATGAGATTTTATTGAATTTGCTTTGAGGTACGAAATTTTCGGTCATTACTTGTTTCCCATCTTCAGCAAACAACTCTATAGATGAATCATCTAAAATCAACCTCATAATCATAATTGAATCTGAATTATAGGATGGCATTATATCCATTCCTTTAAACTGAGAATTGTCTTTGACAATAGAAAAATTATTTCTATCAACAAAATACCATTCTTTAAACGCATCGTAACCTACAATTAGTTTTTCAGCTTTATCATTTTCGAACTGAATTCCATACCTGGAAGGAAAATTAATGCGAGTCTTTTCACTTGTTTTAAATTTCAATGTAATGACTGAAGGAGTGATTGGAATTGTTATTTTTGAGCTAATATCAAGTTTTTCTTCAACATTAAAATTTGTCAACAAAATAGGATTGCCTTCAATTTCTACCATGATTGGATTTGAATCTAATATTTTTATTCCTGAATAACGTTCAATTGACAGAGTTCTTGGAGTAGTAAAGCTCCCCCAAAATGGCACCAAGCTACCTATCATGGTGTAATCAATATTATTCTTCCAGCCAATAACAAGTGGATTGGCGATTGGAGTTAATCCTGCACAAATAACATTATAAATGTTATCTTTTCCGTAGTCTAACCAAAGCGATTTTGTTGAAATTGGGGAAGTGAATTTCTGACCATCAAAAGTTCCAATAAAATATTGTACCGACGACCCATCGCGTGGGTTTACAAATTCCTGATCTACAAGCATGACCCAATCTGCACCTTTATTTATAGGAAATATACTTGCCTTCAACCATATATTAGTTGTATATTGAAGTTCTTTTTCATATGAACTTTCAAATTTCCATTTCGTAAGATTGGTTGACGAAAAGAATTTTACAGTTTGATCATCAACAATAGTCATCACCCATTTACCAATCATATCGACCCAACAAACTGATGGATTACATTCATTTTTAAACTGAATGGGAAATTCAACCTTTTCAGGACTCTCACTCCATGTTTTGCCCTGATTGGTACTATATGCCAATTGAAAATGGGCATTGTTATTTTCTTCATTTTTATCCGGATCAACCACAAATAAAGCATAAAGAGTTGATTTTTTCGGATCTGGAACAATTGTCCGGTTGAGGATATTCAGATTCGTGCCACCAAGAGACAACTTCTGTGCAGGTTGCCAATGAATCATGTCTTTGCTGGTAGTCAGAAAAGTTGAACAAATTTGTTTTTTATCGAGCGTAAATTCCTTATAAAATAATGAATATATACCATTATTAAAAATCAAAGCCACCGGTGCACCTACATTGTGATTGGTTGATGAATAGTGTATTTTGGGGTAAGATAGTGAAGTCTCACTAATAATGTCTTTATCCTTAAACTTACAACTTATAAGGACAAGCAAAGCCAATAAAATAGTTGTTGTTTTTTTCATAAAATACTGATTATTAACAATTACCTTTTCAAACTTTTATTTATTCCATTCAAGGTAAGATTACTAATAAAAGCAGATGTAGTATTACCATCCAGTTTCAAAAAATTATATTGATATACGGGAAAAAATAAAGCTGTCATTGTGTTTTCACCGTGATTCCAAAACAATTCTACAGATGTTTTATCAACTAACATTCTGATTTCAAGTTTTTTATCTGCATCCAGATTTAATGAAGTACAATTCACATTTTCTTTAAAGAAATTACTAAAATTGATCCATCCTGAATGACTACGCTCAATAGAAACAGATCCTGTTTTTTTGCAGAAAGTTATTAAAAGCCTCTCCAACAAATTACCGGTTGTGATTCTCAAACTATCGGTTGTTGATAAATCCGCAACAAAACTCAGGTCATAACTACCCGATTTTATGACATCATTATCTTTTAAATCAATATTTTTATTAGTGCCTTGAATTACAGAGCTCAATTGATTTCTATAGTTTTTCAATTCATCAACCGGATTGCATCTCAATTTAAAATTATTTTCATTTTGAACTAAAGAAACAACTCTTGGTACTGTCATTGTACTTCGCCATGAAGTAGTAGGAACAGAACCTGCATAATTCCAGTTACTCATCCAACCTATCATTATTCTCCTACCATCTGTGGTAGGCATATTGCTAAAAGTAACCCCAGCATAATTATCAGTTCCATAATCGACCCATGAAGTAACATTCGAATCGGCAGTAAATGTTTTCCCATCAAAGTTGCCAACAAAATATTGAGTTGCCGAACCCCCATTCGGGCCTCCCGGATTAATACTTACTAAAAGCACCCATTTTTTAAAATTTGTACCTTCAACCGGCATTTGAAACAAGTCAGGGCACTCCCAAACACCCCCGTGTGCACCAAAACCAACACCAAAATTACTTTCAAAAGTCCAGTTTTTCAAATCCGGAGATGAATAGAAGCTTATTTTACTACCTGTTGCTAAAGCCATTATCCATTTCTTTAACGGAGCATACCACGATACTTTCGGATCTCTAAAATCATTGATTCCCGGATTTGGTAAAACAGGATTATTTGCATATTTTGTCCAGTTTCGACCTTTGTCATTACTGTAAGCTACGCATTGTGATTGGGTTGCTCCGGCACTTGTGTATATAGCTACCATAGGTAATTCTTCACCAGTTTTGAATCCTGCTGTGTTAAATGAATCAATTACAGCACTTCCTGAAAAAATAGTACCGAGATTATCAGGTGTTAAAGCAATGGATAAATCCTCCCAATTAAATAAATCGGCACTTACTGCATGACCCCAATTCATTGGACCCCAAGTGCTTGCTCCGGGATTATATTGATAAAACAAATGATACTCACCTTTGTAATAAACCATTCCATTAGGATCATTCATCCAATGTAGTGGAGGCGTAAAATGAAATGCAGGTCGATAATCTGACTCTGAAAGTGTAACAAGAGAATTGTCGATAATATCAATTATCGGTTCATTGTTTTTACATGATGAGAATACCATCGCAACAATTAGAACTGAAATTACATGTGATTTATACATCAGATTTATATTGGTTTAATAAAAGTTCTTCCGGGGATTAATCCCCGGAAGAATAAAAAAAATACCTATTACCTGAGAAAACTAACTATTTTGTTTTTAAATAATCTACTGCATTTTTATACAATTTCTCAATATTTGATTGGTATGGGTTTGTTACATCATTAACATGCCATTCAATGCCGCCAATTCCAATATTAATTGATGTTCCCTGAAAATCGTCTTTTGGTGTCAATTCAAATACTCCACACATAAAATAATCTCCAATGCCATCCCACACACCTAACCATTTCAAATTATTTTCAGTAGTAAACCTGACATAAGCCATTTCATCACTATTACCAAGATTATAATAAGCAGGCATTTCCATCAATACGCAGTTATGATTTTCTTTCCATCCGGCACCAATTACAGGAAAACCACCGTTCGAAGTTGTAATGGCAATATCTTTAAATAACGGATGTGAACGTTGATCGTGTGAACCTATTTTTACACCAACACCCCAAACATCAGGATTGTTACCTCCTACTCCATTGTCTATTCCCATTTTAAACGCAGTTGTCATTCTACCCATCGACCACAAATATTGTATTGAGTATGTGCTGAATAGGAAACTTCCACCATCTTTATAGAACTGTGTCAATTTTGCCAATACTGTTGCATCAGTGCTAATTGAAGGTAAGGCTGAACCCGTTGTTACATCCCGATTCCACCAAATAACACGGTACTGACTTAAATCAACACTACCATTTTTTATTTGGTCGAATGAAACATAAACTGCTGTAGGATAATTTGCAAAAAGCCAGTTTGCAGCAGCAATTTCATCATCATCTCCACTTGAAAGCAGGCTTGCTTTATCTGCATACACACCCAAATAAGCTACAATCGTTGACCCAACCTTAAAATCGAAATACACAGTATTTGAAGGTTTATTATCACTATTATTGGTAACAAAGCTAAATGTGTATTTTCCGATGGGTGCATTCGAAATTTTATAAGATGTAATTGCTGGACCCAGATTTACAGTAGTTGTTCCATATTTGAGAGTAATTCCTGTAATCCCTGCTGGTGCAGTCCATGTCAGATTTACATCAGTATTGTCCTGTGTAGCTGCAATATTTGTTATTGGCGCTGCACCAGCACGGTTCAAACGAACTGTTTGTCCTAACGAAATATTCCCTTTGGTATCCCTGAGTTTAACTGTAAAACCATAATCTTTGTTTGTTTGAACAATGCCATAGGTATAAGATGTTGCATTGTTTTTTAAATAAACATCACCATCGTTTGTTTTAACGCTTACAATAAGTGTGTCAAATCCTGCTGGCAAGCTCCAAGTCAATTTTGCACTGTCGCCTGACAAGGTGTACTGTAAATTATTTACTGCCGGCACCTTTGGCGCTGCAATATCAAAATCGTTTCGGTCTATACAACTTGCAACCATAAAAGGCAATACAAGTGACAATACATATAATTTTAAATACTTTTTCATATTCTGCTTTTTTAGTATGAATATTATTAATAACCAGCATTTTGAATATAAACTCCCTTGCTGAATCTCATTTGATTATCAGGTATTGGGCAATACTCATCACGGTTTTTTGTAAATAAACCATTTTTAAGATATGCAATTTTTGATTTTTCAGAAGCAAAATATGCATTCATATATGTGTCAGCAATGCCCCAACGCACCAGATCAAAGAAACGATTTCCTTCCATAGCTAATTCAAGTCTTCTTTCCCAACGTAATGCTTTTCGTGCGAAATCCTGATTCCAAATGGCAAGGTCATCATAAGTTCCGATATGGAAGTTTGATTCATACGAACCATCTCCCATTTTTAAGCGGGCAGTACTGTTTTTTGCTCGTGTTCGAATTGAATTTATGATTTGACGAGCTGCATCCAGGTTAGCTGCTCCGCCAATTTCAATTAATGCTTCGGCTTTCCAAAGCATAACATCTGCATATCGAAGTATAATTCTGTTTTTGGTATTTCCATAGAATGGACCTACCTGAGTATAGCATGTTTTACAAACATTCTCTTTCAACGAAGCATAAACACCATATACATCAGGGGTACGATTCCAACTTTCCTGATAAATTGTTGTTGGATCATATTTCCATGGATGACCGGGCATGGCAATTGTATGATTTAAACGTGGATCTACTTTGTCGATTGCGGGATTAACCGGAGTAGCATCATAAGTATCAAATAGTGGTAATCCGTTCACATCAGTTTTAAATGCATTGGCTAGGTTTTTACTTGGTTTATGAAAATCGCAACAACCTATACCCATTGGAGTTGCCAAAACATCTCCAAAATTCAATCTACCGAACATTGTACCATCACCTTTATTTGAAAACTGAACAGCGAACAACGATTCTTTACCGTTTTCAGAAGCTCCCGGCGAAAACAAATCACCAAAATCGCTATCAAGACCATAAGTGGAAGGAATAGCGTTAATTAAATCAACAACTTGCTGAAGTTTTGTTTTATTGATAACTGTTACATTATTCTGCTCATCCTGTTCGTAGGCCTGATACAATTTGGTTTTAGCTAAATAAGCAAGTGCTGCTGCTTTATTTGCCCTTCCAATTTCTGTTTGGGTTGCCGGTAAATTATCTACTGCAAATTGAAAATCTTCTGCAATTTTATCCCACAACTGATCGTTTGACAATGCTCTGTTTGATACAGTGGCATAATCGGCAATAGCAACATTTTCATCAATAAATGGAATGTATTTGTATAAAATCTTCAATTGAAAATAAAAATGTGCACGTAAAAATCTAACTTCAGCCTGACGTACTTTTTTTAATGAGAAGTTGGCTTCATTCAATGCATTGAGCACTCTTAATGATGAATTAGCACGTGAAACACCAACATACATTTTGAACCATAAACCATCAAGTTCACCCATATCGGTACGAACGTTTTTGAACGTTTCTAAAAAGTAGAATGCCTGAATATCACCTTCGTCACGGCCACCTTTGTAGGCATCTCCGGAACGAACATTTCCATAAGGCCAGAGACTAAATGGCGTATCATAATGATCATTACCCAAACTCGCATAAGCCGCATTGACAGTATTATCAACTACTGAAGCATTTGAAACCTGAGCTTCACTCAGTACTCCTTTTGGAGCTACGTCCAGGAAATCGCTACACGAAAACAACGTAGTTATTGCAATTATATATATTAATTTTTTCATTTTATTATCTTTATTATATATGAATAAAATTAGAATGAAACATTCAAACCTGCTGTTAGCATAGTTGGGATTGGATAACCATAACTTGGACTTTCAGGGTCAATTCCGGTGAATGATTTACTCTTGATGGTTAGAAGATTTTGACCGCTAACATACAGATGTAAGTTGCTTACATAGAACTTTTTTGTAATGTTATTTGGTATGGTATATCCTAATTGTAAATTTCTGAGCTTGCAATATGCACCATTTTCTACATAATAAGTTGAAAACCTACCTTCAGCATTTGCATCCGAACTTGTCATGGCAGGAATAGTTGATGTAGTGTTTGTAGGTGACCACGCATTTAATAAACGTGTTCCTTTATTTGAGTTATTTTCCCGTACCGACCAGAAATCAGTACTGTATTTAACTACATTTTCAACATCTACATTGCTTACACCCTGAAAGAATACTGTCAAATCAAATCCTTTGTATTCAAGGTTTATATTCAAACCATACGTAAAATCAGGAACCTGATTCATTATCCAGGTTTGATCTTTGGTATCAATTGTACCATTGCCATCAATATCTTTATATCGGATTCTACCAAGTCCTTTGCCATTTTGAACAGCTGAATTATCAACCTCATCCTGCGTTGTAAATAATCCATCGGCTACATATCCGTATCGTTCAGTTATTGAATGCCCTAATATGTTGTCTTTATCTCCATCTCCACCATAATTATTTATAACAGACGCAGGTACAGATGTTACTTCATTTCTGTATGTGGCTATATTGCCCGAAATGTCATATTTGAGGTCGCTTCCAATTTGACCACGATAACCTATTACCATTTCAATACCTGAGTTTTTCATGCTGGCACCATTTACCCATTGATTACCGCCCTCACCTACTACTGCTATGTAAGGAGGTAAAACAAGAATATCTTTCGTGTCTTTTATGAAATAGTCAACAGAACCATACAGCGATTGATCAAAAAATCCGAAATCTAAACCAACATTGGTTTGTGTTGTAGTTTCCCATTTAAGATCGGGATTACCTGATTGAGTTTTTTGATATCCTGAAGGAAGTGTGCCAGACTTAACGCCAGTTAATGAATAAGCAGTTCCGTCCAAACTTCTCCAGGTAGGATCGCCACCGGTATAATTTGTAGAATAAAGAGTATAAATACCATTGTTTGGAATTTCCTGATTACCGGTTTGCCCCCAACCAAATCTTAACTTTAAATCAGAAATGGCTGCTACATTGTCCTTGATAAAATCTTCCTGATTAATTCTCCAACCTAATGAAAATGCAGGAAAAGCAGCAAATTGATTATTCTTACCAAAACGGGAACTACCATCATAACGCACTGTGGCTGAAGCAAGGTATTTTGAATCATATACATAATTTACTTTTCCAAAGTAAGATAGAAGTGTGTTTTCAGAAGCTAATCCTCCGTTTCCTGCGGCTCCGGTACCAGCGCTCAAATACATATAATCAGGGTCTTGTAACTCAAAATTCTCACGGGTTGCATAAAAACTTTCATCACCATGATATACCATTTCGGTTCCAATCAATGCATCAAGCACATGTTTTTTCTTATTCAACTGATAGCTAAGCGTATTACTCCAAACCCAATTGGAGGATGAACCCTGATAATTCGTAACATTGTTAGTGGCATTGCTTAGATATCCTGATTGATACGTAAGTTGCATATTACGGTAATTAGTACTTATATAGTCAACACCCAAATTGGTTTTCAGATGTAAATTTTTGATAATTTCAAAGTCTGCAAAGAAATTCCCGAAAATTCTCAAATTAATAGAATTGTTTTGTTTGTTGTCTTCAAGTAGGCGAACAGGATTCTGACGGTCATTCATCCCGCCAACAGGTCCACCCCAGCCAATTCCATCAACAGTACGGATAGGAATAATCGGTAAAGCTTGCAGTGCCGCATCAAGTACATTATTGTCAACTTGCGAAGATCTGCTTAATGAAAGGTTTTCACCTACAAGTAGTTTGTTGTTTATTAATTTGTAATCTGTATTGATACGGGCAGTTACACGTTCGAAATTAGTTGTTTTAATAATACCATCATTTTTGGTGTAATCCAAAGTCACTAAAGAGTGACCCTTTTCGGTCCCATTTGTCAATGTTACATCGTAGTTTTTCGATGCTCCTACTTGTGAAACTGCATCAAACCAGTCAGTGTTAGCTGTTTTTAATGTTTTAGCAGTATTCAGATAATCCGGCAGAATGATTTTATTGAGTACAGGAGTACCATTAGCATCCTTTGCCCAGTCGAATTGATAAGAAATTGAATTGGCATTTGGGTCTAAACCATCATTCACTTTAGCCTGCCAAAATGCCTGTCCATAACCTTGTGCGTCTAACACACTTAATTTTGAGCTGTAGAATGAGTAAGTTGTACGTGCATTTGCAGTAATTTGTAACGAACCGTCTTTTGCTTTTTTGGTTGTAATGATGATAACACCATTTGCAGCACGAGATCCATAAATTGTGGCCGACGATGCATCTTTCAATACCTGAATAGATTCAATATCATTTGGATTGAGAAGGTTTATTCCTTCTTTGGTAGGAACTCCATCAACTATGTATAATGGATCATTATTATTCAACGTGCCTATACCTCTTAATCTTACAGTAGTACCTGCACCACTTGGAGAGCCGTCTCCTGTTACAATCATACCGGCAACTTTACCCTGTAAGGATTGCATAGCATTCGAATTGTTGACTTTTTTCAAATCATTAATATCAACAATTGTTACAGAACCGGTTAAGTCTGCTTTTTTCTGTGTAGAATATCCTGTAAC
>JAGPIU010000103.1:0-2168 GCA_018054805.1 Paludibacter sp.
CCATAATACTCGTGGTTTCCGCTGATGGCATACACGCCCAGTGGCGCCACAATTTGTCGCAGTTCTTCGGCCATATTTTGCTCAATAAGCGGTTGGGTGATATTATCCACCACATCGCCGGCCATCAGTACAATGTCGGGTTTTTGCTCATTGATAAGCTTTACGTATTTCTGCAGGTTTGTTTTGTTGATGGAATAGCCAAGGTGCACATCGCTCAGCGCTACGATTTTTAAAGTTTTTTGCTGTGGCGCTTTGTCAATATTCAAATCGAGATTGACAATTTCAGGATGATTGAATTTGTAATTTCCATAAATCATGGCAATGGCAATGGACGAAATGCTGATCAGAAACGCTACATAACGGAAAGTCTTCATTCCCGCAGGAGCAAAATGAAATGCCAGATTGGTCAGTCGCACCAAATCGACGATGAGGAACGACAGCAGCAGATAAATCATGATGATCATATAGCTGAAGCCCACACTTGTCACCACTTTCATGGCTACGGGCGACAAAACGCCGCGTGCCATAAAACCCGACATCATAACTGCAAACAGCAGTATGTTGGCGCCAAGATACCAAAAACGAAGGCTTCCTGCATGTTGCAAAGCCTGCCAGCCACGTATGCTCACATACGAAGCCATTAAAAGAGTGAAAAGTGTTACTATGAGAAAAAATCCGGTTTTCATATCGTATAAAAAGTATTTTCGGGTGTTTTTGTTAAACTCTATATTAAACGATTAACCGGCCTTTCTGTTTTGTTTGTAACACTATTTAAGTTTTGTGAATATATAAACTGTATTAGCTGGGGAATTCTAAAGTAAATATCTGAAAATCCACTTAAACACTTTAAGTAAATCCTTATTTGCACCTAACAGTAATGCCATTAAAATAACAATAATCACAATGATCCGAACCTCCACCGGAATGCTTTTTTTGTTTGAATAATTTCTCATTTGTATTTTCTTGCAATGAATTGTAATGCTAAAATATTATTTGTCAAGCCATCTGTTATTATTTAAAGAACATATCCGTGAAGATTGAACAGGTATTTTCATAGCCAACTATTTGAATATATTGACTGATTGTATAATATTAAACTGTCGGTATTCGTTGATTTTAGGATCGAAAAACTCAGAAGTGCTATACTGTATTTTTACAGTGCTGCCAACGAGAGTAGAGTAATGCTCAACCAGATCGGAGTCGCATTGTACAAAGTTGAGCCAGAAGAAGCGGGATGATTTACCCAAATCGTCTTTTATGCTAAACACTACAAAGGGTTCATTTTCGATAGCAGTTACTGTTCCGGTAAATATTTTGCTATCAGCCTGCACTTCTTTTTCTGAGTCTCCTTTTTCCGGTTCATTGGCAAGGTTGGCAATCTTCATCAATGCTTTTGGACATTTGTTTGCCATGCGTAAACCTACAATTTTGCCAAGCTCTTCCCCTGCTTCGTTGTCAATATTATCCAGGTTAATGCCAAAATCGGCTTTCAATTTCTTTTTGTACGGCATCGATGCATTAATCATACAGGTACCCACATACATCAGCGATTCCTGTTTGTCGAGTGAATCGGGTATTTGTTCCATACAGTTGCACGATTCAGTTACAATTTTATCCATATAGTCCTGAGAATAGGAAGGTGTTATTCCACACACCATTACCAAAAGAAAAGCAAAAAGAACTTTTGATGTTTTCATATATAATTTCTTTTATTTGTATTTTAATAGTCTCTTTGTAAAATGCTTACCATGTCAGACCAACGCTTAGTAATACAGAATTTTCAATCCTTTGGCTATAGTATGAATTTCCTGTTTGTTGCATTTCGTAGCCCAATCCTAAATTAATGGCTTTGTTATTGGTGTTTTTAATTGATAATCCAAACTTTGGACTAACTAATACCCCACCACCTAATGCGTAACCTGCTTTTGCTGAAAGATAAGGAGAGAGTTTTTTATCGGGGATACCGGCTTTTAAATCCAAAAAAACAGGAATAACGGTTTTTCCCCAATACGAATTATATCGTACACCTATTCCCATGCCAAAATCAAACCATGGTTTTACGCTCCTCCAACTTGTAATGTGAGCAAAGAATGCTTGCTCCGATAAATATCCCAACTCCAGCCCGCCATAGCTTTTGTTCTTAGTGTTTGATGTCTGTTGATCATTAC
>JAGPIU010000103.1:2268-4811 GCA_018054805.1 Paludibacter sp.
AAATCAAACCATGGTTTTACGCTCCTCCAACTTGTAATGTGAGCAAAGAATGCTTGCTCCGATAAATATCCCAACTCCAGCCCGCCATAGCTTTTGTTCTTAGTGTTTGATGTCTGTTGATCATTACCATTTGCAAAAACTGATAAAGATAACAACAGTAATGCTTGAATAATTATGTTTTTTGCGTTCATATTTAATTGAAGAATTTGAATTCCTGTGCTTTAAATCGTAGCCGTGATAGCAGGGATATTACGACTGGTAAAAATAACATTTTTTTCACATTGTAGACTTAGGGGATAAGAAAATCTTAAAAATGAACTCGTCTTGACTTTTTATAATGTCACTCCTACGGAGCTATTTTACACAAAGGACTAATAATAGCTACCATAATTATGCTCCTAACGGAGCAATTTCTTAGCTTCGGAGAAGCGATATTATGGTAGATCTATTGATTGTAGAGTGTTTTCAGAGCTCCGTTAGGAGCGAAATTATATTGTGTACAAAAAGTCAAGACGACTTCAATATATTCCTGCGTAATTCACAATGATACCTTATAGTGTTGACTGTTAGTTGCGGTATGATATATGCCACTATTTGATTATTTCATCAAGATATACCACCAAAAGTGACGGGTTACATATATTATAAAATAGTTTTTCGATACAACTTGTCTGTATAAAGCTGCGCGATTGTATGCCCGTTAGACAGGTTGTTGTTTCTCTGCTATTTGTTTTCTGTTTCGATTTAAACCCTTTTTTTGAACGATTGAGCACTCTGTTTGCTTCGTTTTTTGTGTTATTTTTGTAAATAAAATAAGACAGAACAAATGATGAACAAACTAATTTTGTATGTGTGGGTAGTTTTACTTTCCTGCTCATGTATGGCTGCCAAACCAACCCGTGTGGTGACCGATTTTAATCAGAACTGGAAATTCAGCCTCGACGATACCAAAGTAGCCGGCCAACAGGTTTCGCTAGACGATTCGCAGTGGCGCGTGCTTCGTCTTCCGCACGACTGGAGCATCGAGTCCGACTTTCAGGAAAAAGCTCCTGCTACTCCCGGAGGTGGCGCTTTGCCGGGTGGATTGGGCTGGTACCGCAAAACCTTCACAGTAGAAAAAAACATGACCGGAAAAAAGGTCTTTGTGGAATTCGATGGCGTTTATCATCGCAGCGAAGTCTGGATCAACGGTATTTCTTTGGGTAAACGTCCCAATGGCTATATCTCATTTCGTTACGATCTTACGCCGCATATTCGTTTCGGCGCTGAGAATGTAATTGCCGTGAAAGTCGATAATTCGCAGCAACCCAATTCGCGCTGGTACTCAGGGTCGGGCATTTACCGCAATGTGCGTCTTGTATTTACCGACCCGATGCATGTGGATTATCACGGCACTTATGTGACTACGCCACGCATTTCGGCCGATAGTGCCGACATTAATGTACAAACCATTGTAAAAAACGATATGACGCTTCGTCGCGAGGTGAAAGTTGAGCAAAGCCTTTTCGATGCGGAGGGTAAGCTGCTTACCAAAACCGATGCAACCATGATTATGCTTCCGGGAAAAACGGGAAAAATGGTTCAGAAACTCGTGGCTCACAAACCCGTGCTGTGGAATCTCGATCGTCCGTATTTGTACAAAGTGGTGACCAAACTTTATGTTGGCGGACTGCTGAAAGACGAATACAGTACTTTTACAGGCATTCGCTCGTTTCGTTTCGATGTGGAAAAAGGATTCTTTCTGAATGGAAAGCCTCTGAAAATAAACGGCGTGTGCAATCATCACGATTTGGGAGCTTTGGGTGCTGCGGTCAATACACGCGCCATTGAGCGACAGCTCGAAATATTGAAAGCCATGGGTGTAAATGCCATTCGTACTGCTCACAATCCGCCTGCGCCTGAATTGCTTGATCTTTGCGACCGCATGGGCTTTATTGTGCAGAATGAAGCTTTCGATATCTGGCGCAAAGGCAAAACAACCTACGACTATTCACTCGATTTTGCAGACTGGTACGAGCGCGATCTCACTGATTTTGTGGTACGCGATCGCAATCATCCTTCGGTAATCATGTGGAGCATTGGCAATGAAGTGCAGGAACAGTGGATTCAGCAAAACCGCGATACCATAAACCTGCAACAAGCCAATGTGTTGCTTAATCAGAAGCGCGATATTAATCCTGATGATTATAAAGATGGAAAAGTAAGTTTCAATGCGCTGCTTACAAGTCGCCTGGTGGAAATTGTAAAGTCGCTCGACCTTACACGCCCCGTCACAGCCGGTTGTAACGAAACGCGCGACATTAACCCGCTTTTCCAGTCCGAATCGCTCGATCTGATTGGATTTAATTATCACGAAAACGAATTTGCCGACATTACCAGGCGTTTTCCCAAAACTCCTTTTATAGTCACAGAATCGGTTTCGTCTCTCCAAACGCGTGGTTTTTACCTTATGCCATCGGATAGTATGAATATCTGGCCCGAGCGTTGGGACAAACCTTTTCACAATCCGCTGCAAAAATGTTCGGCTTACGACAACAGTCATG
>JAGPIU010000005.1:0-12653 GCA_018054805.1 Paludibacter sp.
AAATAATTATATTCAGGTGTTCAAAACTATATTTTCAATATTGCACAGTTTAACAATAAAAGTGTTATTTTTGCAGCCGATTAATTCTGGTTGGAAAACTTCCGACCCGATTCCCTTTAAGTTAAATCAATAATAAAGTTATGACTTTAAAGAAAAACATTCTTGCGCTCAGACAAAAGAAAGCCATTGTTCAAAAAGGAGGTGGCGATAAAGCCATTGAGAAACAGGTGGCGATGGGTAAAATGACTGCCCGCGATCGTATTTTGGCTTTGTTGGACGCAGATTCGTTTCACGAATATGACATGTTTGTGGAACATGAAGAAAGAAACTTCGGTATGGACTCTAAAGAACTGCCCGGCGATGGTGTTATCACAGGTACCGGTACTATCAATGGAGCTCCAATATGTATTTACGCTCAGGACTTTACCGTAATGGGAGGTTCACTCGGGCTGAAACATGCCCGGAAAATTACCAAAATCATGGATCATGCACTGAAAATGAAAGTGCCATGTATTGGTATTAACGACTCGGGTGGTGCTCGTATTCAGGAAGGTATTGGCGCTTTGGCCGGTTATGGTGAGATTTTTTACCGTAACACTATGGCTTCGGGCGTTATTCCTCAAATTTCAGTAATTCTCGGTCCGTGTGCCGGAGGTGCTGTGTATTCGCCTGCACTTACCGACTTTGTGTTCGTGGTTGAAAACATTTCGAAAATGTTTATTACAGGCCCGAATGTGATTGAAACTGTACTTGGCGAAAAAATTTCGCAGGAAGATCTTGGTGGTGCCCGTGTACATGCTGAGATTACCGGTAATGCTCATTTCTATGCGCTTAGCGAAATGGAGTGTCTCAATCAGATTAAGGAACTTGTTTCACTAATTCCCCACAGCAATCAGCAAAAAGCAGAACGCATTGAACCACGCAAACCAAAATTCAGAAAGAAAATTGAAAATATTATTCCTTCTGATCCAAAACAGCCTTATGATGTACGCGAAGTGATTTTCGCACTTACCGACGAATCAAAATTCCTCGAAGTACAGGAATTGTGGGCACCAAACATTGTGATCGGTTTCGGACGTATGGATGGCGAAACAATTGGTTTTGTAGCTAACCAGCCGATGTATCTGGCCGGTGTGCTCGATTGCGATGCTTCTGACAAAGCTGCACGTTTCATTCGTTTCTGCGATGCGTTCAATATTCCAATTCTTACGCTCGAAGATATGCCGGGTTACCTTCCGGGTGTCGACCAGGAACATGCAGGTGTAATTCGTCACGGAGCAAAAATGCTTTACGCATATTCTGAGGCTACTGTACCTAAAATTACTGTAATTCTTCGTAAAGCTTATGGTGGTGGTTACATTGCTATGAATTCGCGTCACCTTGGTGCCGACTTTATGTTTGCATGGCCGGGAGCTGAAATTGCGGTTATGGGACCTGAAGGTGCTGCTAACATTATTTTCCGTAAGGAAATTATGGAAGCCGAAGACGAGGAAGCAATGCGTCAGCAAAAAGTACAGGAATATATCGAGAAGTTTGCAAATCCGTTTGTGGCTGCCTCTAAAGGATATATCGATGCTGTAATTGAACCTGAAGAGACACGCGAACTTGTTTTGCACGCACTCGAGGTATCGAAAAACAAAGACGATCACCGTCCATATAAAAAACACGGAGTTCCTCCATTCTGATCTGGATATCCAAATTTTTATTGTAAACATGTGTATTTTAATATGCAGGTTTCAATCTTAATCAATTAAAAAATTCAGACATAATGAAAAATAAAAAAGAAACTCCGGAATATATCGATTTTGCGGTAACTGCCCGAAAATATAAAACATTGCTTACCCGTAAGTATCAGAACCGTAAGGTGTGGGTTGATCCTAATCCTTATGAAATTCAGTCGTTTATACCGGGTACAATCTTGCAAATATCGGTACAGGAAGGCGAAGTGGTAAACGAAGGTGCACCTTTGTTGATTCTCGAAGCCATGAAAATGCAAAACCGAATTGAAATGCCATTTACAGCTAAAATTAAAAAAATCAACGTAAAAGTAGGCGACAGAGTTCCTAAAGATACTTTGATGATTGAACTTGAAGCTGTTGAAGGTGAATAGTAATCGAATTATCTTATAAATTGAACTCCTGCAGAAAACATATTTTTTGTGGGAGTTTTTTTATACATAAAAAACAATTATCTTTGAATCTCTAACAAACAAAATTAATATTGCTTATGAAAACTCAGGAAGACGACTTACTGGTATACGACGAAGATGATGCCGTAAAATTTATTTTAAATTTCCTACCCGAAGACGCCAAAAAAAGCATCGACGATTCGAAAATTGAATATGTATTGGATGTGGTTTATGAGTTTTACGACGAAAACGGCCTGATTGAAGAAGATTCGACAGAAGAAGCCAGCATCGACGAAGAAGAAATGTTTAAATACATTCTCAAAGTATCCAAAAAAGACAAAATGCAACTTACCGAAGAAGAAGTACAACTGATTCTTGAGGGTGAGTTTGAATATGGTAAATCGATTGGTATTTACAGAGAAGAAGAGTAATTAAAACAATATTTATAAAGCATTGGTCTGAAAATCATGTATTTGAAGACTAATGCTTTTTTGTGTTTATAACTTATATAAATGAAAACTGCTGTTGTAATTCTGAACTGGAATGGCGAGATGTTTCTGAAACAATTTTTGCCATCGGTGATAACCCATACTGACCTTTCGGTAAACGAAATTGTGGTGGCTGACAATGGATCAACCGATGGATCGCTGCAATTGCTCAAAGAACAATTTCCCGAAGTTAAAACCATTTTGCTCGATCAAAATTATGGATTTGCAGGTGGCTACAACAAAGCGCTGGCTCAGATTGATGCTGAATATTATCTCCTTTTGAATTCGGATGTGGAAGTAACGCCCGGCTGGCTCGATGTGCTTACGACTTATATGGATAAGCATCCAAAAACAGCGGCCTGCCAACCCAAAATCCGTGCTTTTCACAACAAGGAATATTTTGAACATGCCGGAGCAGCTGGTGGTTTTATCGACCGGTACGGATTTCCGTATTGCAGAGGTCGTATTTTCGGAACTACCGAAAAAGATTTGGGACAATACGATGAAGTAAGTGAAATATTCTGGGCTACAGGTGCATGTTTAATGATACGATCAGAAATCTTCAAAAAAACCGGTGGTTTCGATGATGCTTTTTTTGCACACATGGAGGAAATTGATCTTTGCTGGCGCATTAATAGTCGTGGTTTTAAGATTGTGTGTGTGCCACAGAGCGTGGTTTACCACGTAGGAGGGGGGACACTGAATACTGAGCATCCCCGAAAAACTTATCTGAATTTCAGAAATAATCTGCTAATGTTATATAAAAATGTGCCTCAGGCTCAGTTGAATAAGGTGCTCAATGCCCGGTGGTTTTTTGATTATGCAGCAGCTTTTCAGTTGTTTATCACAGGAAAACCGAAAAATGCTTCGGCAGTGTTTAAAGCGCGTCGGGATTTTGCAAAAATGAAAGCGGATTTTGAGGAAAAAAGAAAGGAGAATATTCTTTTTTCGACCTGTACTGCTTGTGATAATGTGCTGAAAAGAAGCGTAGTGTTTGATTATTATTTCAGAAATATAAAAACATTCGACAAGCTGTAACAACATTTGGCGTTTGAAAACGGGCAGGATATTTTCATCCTGCCCGTTTCTATTGAATTAATTCAGTAATAAATAGACATTATGGTTTCAAAAGATTGTTATTTTTCTGTTCAGGCATTTCATCGTCTGAGTTTTCATTAAGCGACAAAATCATAATTCCGGTTTTTTTAATTAAGAAATAAGCCACAGCAAGCGCAATTATCAGCAGTGCCATTCCTATAGTGGTATTGAATGGCATTTCTTCGATATTGATAATCACAATTTTACGTGCCAATGCAATGATGGCCACCAACACAACTACCTCCACGTGAACAATGTTTTGTTTAAGGTAAACTTTAATCGTTTCGAGAAGTTCTATACCAATCAGAATCAGCAGAAAAGCTCCGAAACTATCCATCAGCGTATCCAAAGAGATCAGCACTGTTTCATTGTTGTAAAAATCCATAAACAAGGTATACACCAACTCCAGGGTAGCAGAAATAAGTATCAGCGACATCATGAAAATCAATACTGTAACAATTACCTTCTCAACAGTGGAAGTATATTTTCGCAAAAAGCGGATATAACGGGCTTGCTTAAGCATATTAATTGAATAATTTATTGTGTATGGAGAAAAAATCTTACAGTGACAAATTGAGTGTGTACTATTGATCTTGATTTTACAAAACTAATAAAAAAAACATTCAACTAAACATGATCCGATTATTTTTTCCAAAAAGCAGGTGTAAATAGCAGCAGGACAGTAAAAAGTTCGAGACGTCCTACTAACATTATAAATGATAGAAACCATTTGCTGAACTCTGGAATATCTGCATAGTTTCCCATAGGTCCTAAAGCCCCCAAACCTGGGCCTACACCTCCCAAACAGCCAATTAATCCACCAATGGATTCAATAAATCCCAATCCACTAATGTTTAATACCAAAATCCCAAATGCTACAGTAATAAGATAAAGTAAAACAAATGCCAAAACGCGTGTGATCACATCTTCACGCACAATATGCCCTGAATAACGCACCGGTAAAACAGCATTTGGATGAATAATGCGTTTAAATTCATAATAACAGTACTTGAAAACAATTACAATACGAACCATTTTTATAGCACCACTTGTTGAACCGGCAGAAGCCCCGGTCAACATTACGATAAGCAATATTACCCATGTATAGGGTTGCCATTGTACATAATCGGCAGTTCCAAAACCAGTAGTTGTCATTAACGAAGAGACTGTAAAGAAAGCATCTCTCCACGCTTTCTCCAGTTTTGCAAATGTGAAGGCCTGGTCAAAATCAATAAGAGAAAAAACAATAAAAATTGTTGCTGAAAACAACAAAATTAAGTAGTATTTTAATTCTTCGTTTTCTTTTATTTTGCTGAATTTATTTTTAAATCCAAAATAATACAAGCTGAAATTTACACCTGAAAGTATCATGAAAATTGAAATTACATATTGAATATAAGCTGAATCCCAATATGCAATACTTGCTTGTTTTGTTGAAAACCCACCAGTGGCAACAGTGCCAAACGATTGACAAACAGCATCGAACCACGACATTCCTCCGATACGAAGTAACACGGTTTGAACGGCTGTGAGTATCAGGTATATTAGAAATAGTCGCTTTGCCGTTTCGTTAATTTTAGGGTGAATTTTATCTTTTGTTGGTCCGGCTGATTCAGCTGCAAAAAGCTGAGTAGCGCTTGTACCAAATACAGGTAAGAGTGCAAGTGTAAGTACAATAATACCCAAACCACCAATCCAATGTGTCAGACTGCGCCAAAAAAGTATTCCCGGCGATAATTCTTCAATATTATTCAGGATAGAAGCCCCGGTAGTGGTAAAGCCGGAAATTGTTTCGAAAAATGCATCGGTGAACGATGGAATACTCCCACTTAGCCAAAAAGGCAAAAGTCCGAACAATGTAAAAACGATCCAGGTAAAGGTGACCACAAGTGAGCCTTCACGCTTTCCAATTATAGGATTTGCATTTCGACCTAAAAGTATTGATGCCGAAGCAGCCACAAAGCTAATAGCCGCTGAGGCCAAAAAATAAATCAGATTTTTATCGTTGTAAAACCACGAAATAAGTGCTGTAGCTAATAATGCAGCAGTTTCAACTAACAATAAAATACCAAAAAAGCGTGCAATGAGTCTATAGTTCATTATTTTAAATGCTTGTTTGTAAATTCACTCAAATCTTATTTAAAAGCAGGATAAAAATAGCATCAAATAACTAAAGGTCAACAGAAAAACGGAGAAACTTATGTGCGTCATTCAAAAACATAGAAATATAAGATATCTTATATCAATTGGGAGCACAGCCTGAATACTGTCATTTATATACAATGCAGACAATTATTTTTTCCAGAATGCAGGTGTGAGAATTAATAAAACTGTAAAAAGCTCGAGTCGGCCAATCAGCATAATGATGGCAAGAAACCATTTTGCAAAATCAGATAAGTAATAAAAGTTCTTTGTAGGTCCAATCTCACCTAAACCAGGGCCTACATCACTCAAACTTGTTATCATTCCGCTTAGAGCTTCTTCAAATCCCATTCCATTAAAACTCAAAACTATAGATCCGATAGCAACAATCATAAAATACAACAAAACAAATGCGAGTACACGTGTTGTGATATCTTCTTTCATTAAATGTCCATTATATCTCACCGGAATAATAGCGTTGGGATGGACGATTCGTTTGAACTCGTAATAACAATATTTTGCAATTATAACTATTCGTACAGTTTTAATTCCACCGGCCGTTGAACCGGCTGAAGCGCCCATCATCATGGTGATAAGCAAAATAATCCACGTAACAGGTTTCCACAAATCATAATCGGCAGTTACATAACCTGTAGTTGTAATTAACGAACTAACAGTAAATAAACTATCCCTGAATGCCAGTTCAATTGATGAAAAAGACAAAATGTCGTTTTCGGGAAGTATAGATATCAGAATCAGTAAGGTGGAAACCAGGGTAATAAGTAAATAGTATCTGAATTCTTCGTTTACTCTGATCTTATCAAGCCGAGCTTTCATTACATAATAATATATACTGAAATTAACACCGGCGAAAATCATAAACACTATAATTATATATTGTATAAGAGCCGAATCCCAATACCCGATACTTGCTTGCTTTGTGGAAAAACCACCTGTAGCCATAGTAGTAAAGGCGTGATTAACAGCATCAAACCAGTTCATTCCGGCAATTTTCAGCAAAATTGTCTCGATTAATGTAAGTGAAATGTAAATGACAAGCAGGCGTTTGGCTGTTTCATTCATTTTCGGATGAATTTTGTCCTTTGTTGGCCCCGTAGCCTCAGCTGAAAAAACCTGAACACTCGAAAAACCGAAAACAGGAAGAAGCGCCATTGAAATCACAATAATCCCAAGACCACCAATCCATTGCGTAAAACTTCGCCAAAACAAAATACTCTTTGGTAACGATTCAATATCGTTCAGAATGGATGCTCCGGTAGTTGTAAATCCGGACATTGTTTCGAAAAAAGCATCGGTAAAAGAGGGGATGCTTCCACTAAATAAAAAAGGTAATAACCCCACGAGTGAAAAGAAAAGCCAGGTGTTTGTTACAATCACAGAACCTTCACGCTTTCCGATATTGGGCCGCGCATTTCGTCCCACAAACATAAATGTGGCTCCGGTTACAAATGCAATAGCTGCACTTAATAAAAAATCAAGCCATACTGTTTCTTTGTATATTAGGGAAACAACAAGAGCTACCAGTAAAAATCCTCCTTCGAACACAAGAAGACTTCCCAGTATTTTTACAATAAGCTTATGATTAAAATCTCTGAACATCAGTTGAAGAAGGTCTCCATTTTCCGTATAGCCGATGAAACACAAAAAACAATAACATGGTCGTTCGGCATAATGATTGTATTTCCGTTTACAATGTTACCAACTCCGTTGCGAACAAAACCTCCGATATTTACCTGATCGGGCAGACGAAGATCCATAATTTTTGAACGGGTAATTTTCGATCCGGGCTTAGCCACAAACTCAACCACTTCGGCATCGGCTGAACTGAGACTGCGCACGTTAAGCACATCGGCATCGAGCGTAAGTTGATAAATATAACTGGCTGCAATCATTTTTTTATTTATCACAGTACCAATATCCATACTTTCGGCCAGCATAATGTAGTCGTTGTTTTCTACCTCGGCCACAGATTTCTTGACACCAAGACGCTTCGCTGTTAAACAGGCAAGAATATTGGCCTCTGAATTGGCTGTAACAGCTACAAAAGCATCCATTTCCTCAATTCCTTCTTCCTTGAGCAATTCAATATTGCGACCATCACAATTGATAATCATCGCATTATCAAGCTTTTCGGCCAGATCGTAACTTTTCTCCTTGTCGCGCTCCAGTATTTTAATATTAATATTCGACGAAAGGTTCTGGATGGTTTTTTGGGCAATCCGGCTGCCACCCATTACCATAATATTTTTGATAGGATAGTCATCCTTACCAGCTTCTTCTTTTACAAGATTCAGATATTCGGGAGTGGTTATAAAATATACAATATCATTTGCCAACACCATATCAGAGCCAAGAGGTATAATGGTTCTGTTCTGACGCTTGATGGCCACAATTCTATATTTGTTGTGATCGAAGAATCCTGTGCTGAATTTATGATTCACTATGCGTGAATTTTCTCTGACTTTTATTCCGAGCAATATCAAAGCATTATCGCAGAAACTCAGATTCTGGCGTAGCCAGCTGGTTTTAAGCGATTCTACAATTTCGCGCGCAGCCAGCATTTCGGGATAAATCAGATAATCGACACCCAATTTCTCAAAAAACTCTTTGTTTTTGGGTTGCAGATATTCATAATTGTCGATACGTGCCAGGGTTTTTTTAGCTCCCAGATTAGTGGCCAGCATGCAGGCAGTCATATTCACACTTTCGGAAGGGGTAACGCCGATAAACAAGTCGGCACTTGCCACACCTGCTTCTTTTAATGCACCTATTGAGGTTGGTGACCCTGTATAAGTCATTAAATCGTAACTGGCTTCCAGATCTTTCAGTTTAGCAGGATCTTCGTCCAGCAATATCGTGTCAAAATTTTCACGGGCAAGCAATTTTGCCAAATGTGTACCAACTTCGCCGGCACCGGCAATAATGATTTTCATCTCTTTTTCTATATTTAAAAAACCTACTTTTTGCTTTTTCGTAATTCTTTCAGCAATTAAGTAATAGGAAGAAAATAATGACGTAATTTTTGATAGCTGTTTTGAAATGGATTTTGGACTTGAGTGAGGGCGTTTAGCAGGCTAAACAACCGAATATAAGTACAAAAACACGTTCAAAAGAGCATCAATAGTAATTTTGCGGTATTTTAAATTCGTTTAAAATGCGACATTATTTCATTGCTATTACTTAAAACACTAAGGTAATCTATTTTTCGATAAATCCAATCAATGTAGCTGCAATACTCTCTGCATCGAGCCCGATAAGTTGATGCAGCTCTTCGGGTGTACCATGTTCAATAAATGCATCCTGAATTCCAATTCGTTTTATCGAAGCCTGATATTGATTATCGGCCATAAATTCGAGCACTGCGCTACCAAAACCACCGTTTAGCACACCTTCTTCCACAGTTACAATTTTTTTAAAATGAGCTCCAACCTCATGCAAAAGTTCGGTATCCAGAGGTTTCAGAAAGCGAATGTCGTAATGTGCTATTTCGGTTCCGGTTGCAGCTTCAACCTTTTCGATGGCTTTGGCTGTGTTGTGAGCAGTTGTTCCTATTGTGATTACCGCAAGGTCATTACCGTTTTTCAGACATTCACCTTTGCCAATTTCAAGTTTTTCCATTGGCTGACACCAATCCACAATAAAACCTTTGCCACGTGGATATCTGATTGTAATCGGCCCTTTACCATATTGCTCGGCAGTATACATCATGTGTCGCAATTCAATTTCGTTGCGTGGAGCAGCTATAATCATGTTCGGAATACATCGCATATAAGCCAGATCGAACACTCCATGGTGCGTTGCTCCGTCGGAACCCACCACGCCGGCTCTGTCGAGACAGAAAATAACGGGTAAATTCTGCAAAGCTACATCGTGAATCACATTGTCGTACGCACGTTGCATAAACGAGGAGTAAATATTGCAAAACGGAATCATTCCGTCTTTGGCCAATCCGGCAGAGAAAGTAACTGCATGTGCTTCAGCAATTCCCACATCGAAAACACGTTTTGGAAGTTCTTTTTGCATAATGGTCATGGAGCAACCCGAAGGCATTGCAGGGGTAATGGCAATAATCTTTTCGTTGTTGTTTGCCAGTTCGAGCAATGTTTCTCCAAAAACATCCTGAAAAAGGGGAGGAGTGGGAGTTGTAGGTCCTGACTTGCTTCTTTCACCCGTTTCCACGCAGAATTTTCCGGGTGCATGCCATTCGGTAACCGATTTTTCGGCAGGTTCGTAGCCTTTACCTTTTTTGGTGATACAATGCAGTACTTTCGGACCTTTAAAATCTTTAATGTCGTTGAGCACTTTTACAAGTCCATCCACATCGTGCCCATCAAAAGGACCAAAGTATCTGATATTTAAACCTTCAAATATGTTGTGTTGTTTGGTAAGCGCTGCTTTCAGGGTGTTGTTGAAACTAATAATTCTGTCTTTACCCTTATCGCTGATAAGTCCCAGCTTTTTGAGCGTTAGATATACATTGTTTCTGAACCGGTTATATGTTCTGGAAGTAGTAATATCAATTAGGTATTGGGTAAAACCTCCATGAATCGGATCGATAGCCATCTGATTGTCGTTCAGAATAATCAGAAGATTATTTTTATCCATTGAGGTGTTGTTCAATCCTTCGAAAGCCAAACCACCTGTCATTGCACCGTCGCCAATCACTGCTACCACCTGACGATCAGGCTCGTTTTTCAACAGCGAAGCAACCGACATACCCAAAGCAGCCGAAATGGAAGTGGAAGAATGCCCTACACCGAAAGCATCATATTCACTTTCAGAAGGTTTTGGAAATCCACTGATGCCGTTTAACTGACGATTGGTGTGAAAAACATCGCGACGTCCGGTCAGAATTTTATGTCCGTAAGCCTGATGACCCACGTCCCATACAATTCGGTCGTAAGGAGTGTTAAAAACGTAATGCAAAGCCACTGTAAGCTCTACACTACCAAGATTTGATCCTAAATGTCCGGGGTTTTTTGATACCTCGTCGATAATAAACTGACGCAGTTCATCACACACTACAGTGAGTTCCTCACGCGGAACAGCTTTCAAATCGACCGGCGAGTCAATATTATATAGATACTTAAAAGATTCTTTTGTCATTTTTTGCGTAAAAATTGCGTGCAAAAATAATTAAAAATTCCTACCTTTTATAATTTAGTCCTTTTATAATTGCACATTTGGTGATTATCTATGATTAATTAAATTTATGGTCGTGATAAACCTGTTTTTCCAGTTTTTTTAATTGATTTTTTCTTTAGTTATAACTCACAAGTCAATATGCAATCATGTACTATTGAATCAAAAAACAAATTCTGTATTGTAATGTTTGTTTCATATTATTATATTAGATAACAAAAAACTGCTCAATTTGCTCATTAGTGTTCAATAAACTATTTTTTTTGTATTTTGACCCGCTTCCATGTTTCAATTTGAATAAAAAAGGAAACTTTTTCTTCCAAACTATTGTTCAGTATTGAAAAATCATTTATCTTTGCACGCAAATTAAAGAAACAATCATGATATACGAAGTTGTTTATACTATTATTATTCTCGTCGTGCTACTTTTGGTCAATAAACAAAGGTGAGGATGGTCGTGTATATAAACAAATATGTATTATAAAAGCATTAAAACCTTTCTCACCATAACGGAGAAAGGTTTTTTATTTAGTGTTAGTAATTGGTTAACTCGTTTAATTGGTTAACTCGTTGGTTAGTCAACTAGTTAGCCTGAATGTCAATAAAGCGACATGTCAATTAATAGATGACCCCATTAACAAAAAACTAAAATAATGGAATTAAGAAGTAAAACAAGTACAGGAGGCCGCCGAATGGCTGGTGCCCGCGCCCTTTGGAAAGCAAATGGCATGAAAAACGAACATATGGGCAAACCGCTCATCGCAATTGTAAATTCATTTACTCAGTTTGTGCCGGGTCATGTGCATTTGCATGAAATCGGACAAAAAGTAAAAGCCGAAATTGAAAAAATGGGTTGCTTTGCTGCTGAATTTAATACTATTGCAATTGACGATGGTATTGCAATGGGACACGATGGTATGCTTTATTCGCTTCCATCGCGCGATTTAATTGCCGACAGTGTGGAATATATGGTTAATGCGCACAAGGCTGATGCCATGATTTGTATCAGTAATTGCGATAAAATTACGCCGGGTATGCTTATGGCTGCTATGCGTTTAAATATCCCGACAGTATTCGTATCAGGTGGTCCAATGGAAGCCGGAGAACTCGACGGAAAACAGCTCGACCTTGTGGATGCTATGGTGCAGGCTGCCGACGATTCAATTTCGGACGAACAGGTTCAGAAAGTTGAAAATGCGGCTTGTCCTACCTGTGGTTCATGCTCGGGAATGTTTACTGCAAACTCAATGAACTGCCTGAACGAAGCCATCGGACTGGCACTTCCGGGCAACGGAACAATTGTGGCCACACATGCCAATCGTATGCAACTGTTTATGGATGCAGCCAAACTGGTAGTTGAAAATGCATATAAATATTATCGCGACAACGACGATACGGTGTTGCCACGCAAAATTGCCACCCGCGAAGCTTTTCTGAATGCAATGACGCTCGATATTGCTATGGGTGGATCGACAAATACTGTGCTTCACATATTAGCCATTGCCTCGGAAGCCGGAGTTGATCTTACTATGGACGACATGGACAGACTTTCACGCTCGACTCCCTGTCTTTGTAAAGTAGCACCAAACTCCGAGAAATATCATATTCAGGACGTAAACCGTGCAGGTGGAATT
>JAGPIU010000005.1:12753-16081 GCA_018054805.1 Paludibacter sp.
GCCCTTAAGGCTTATGCTTCAATGGTAAGCTCGGCCGACAAGGGTGCGGTGCGAATGATTGATTAACCACAGACCCCTGAAGGGGCTTAAGAAAAAACAAAACATAAAAAATTAAAAACATAAAACTGACTCTCCTTATTCCCCTTTAGGGGTTAGGGGGGTGTATTATATTCTTATGAAAATAACAGGAGCTCAGGCATTAATAGAATCGATGTTACACGAAGGTGTAGATACGATATTCGGGTATCCGGGTGGCGCGATCATGCCCACTTTCGATGCACTTTACGATTACGATAAAAAAGTAAATCACATACTTACCCGTCATGAACAGGGAGCAACACATGCCGCACAAGGCTATGCACGCGTATCGGGCAAAGTGGGTGTTTGTTTAGTAACTTCAGGTCCGGCAGCTACAAATGCCATTACAGGTATTGCCGATGCCATGCTGGATAGCACACCTATGGTTGTTATTACCGGACAGGTTGGCGCACCACTTTTGGGAACAGATGCCTTTCAGGAAATTGATGTGGTGGGTATCTCTACTCCAATTACAAAATGGGCGTACCAAATCCGTCGTGCTGAAGATATTGCCTGGGCTGTGGCTCGCGCATTTTATATTGCACGCAGTGGCCGTCCCGGCCCGGTAGTGTTGGACATAACCAAAAATGCTCAATTTCAGGAAATTGACTTTGAATACAAACCCTGTACATTTATCAGAAGCTATATTCCAATTCCGGAACTTAATTCAGATCAGGTTAAATTGGCTGCCGAAATTATCAATTCAGCAAAAAAACCATATGCATTAGTAGGGCAGGGAGTTGTATTATCAAATGCTGAAGCAGAATTAAAAGCATTTTTGGAAAAAGCCGACATTCCGGCAGCATGGACACTGCTTGGTGCTTCAGCTATGGACAGCGACTTCCATTTAAATAAAGGCTTTTTAGGTATGCATGGTAATGTGGCACCCAACTTAATGACCAATCAATGCGATGTATTAATTGCTATCGGTATGCGTTTCGACGACCGCGTAACAGGCGATTTGAATCATTATGCCAAACAAGCCAAAATTATACATTTAGATATTGACCCTGCTGAATTAAATAAAAATGTAAAAGCCGACGCGCCTGTTTTAGGTACTGTGAAGGAAAGTTTACCAGCTATTACTGCCTTATTGAATCCGACCAAACATACCGAATGGATTGCAGAATTCAAACAACACGACGAACGTGAATTTGATAAAGTAATTGAACGCGAAGTATATCCTGCCTCGGGCGAAATTACAATGGGCGAAGTGATTCATAAAATTTCGGAAGCTACCAACAACAATGCGGTTGTTGTAACCGATGTAGGTCAGCACCAAATGATGGCAACCCGTTATTCAAAATTCACCCAAACACGCAGTTTGGTAACATCCGGAGGTCTGGGAACTATGGGTTTTGGAATTCCAGCTGCTATGGGTGCCAAAATGGGAGCTCCTGATCGTACTGTGCTTATGTACAGTGGTGATGGTGGTTTCCAAATGACAATTCAGGAATTAGGCACCATAATGCAGGAACAAATCGGTGTTAAGATGATTATTCTCAACAACCACTTCCTTGGTATGGTACGCCAATGGCAGGAAATGTTTTTCGAAGAGCGTTATTCATTTACCAAAATGAAGAACCCTGATTTTGTAGCCATTGCAAAAGCATACAATATCGATGGTAAAAACGTTAGCGAACGTTCTGAACTGGACGCAGCCATTGCTGACATGCTGAAAGATGATAAACCTTATCTTTTGGTTGTAGATGTTGAAATGAAAGGTATGGTATATCCAATGATGCCAGCCGGTGCAGCTGTGGATAATATTTTGTTGGGAGAATAATAAAAAATCAAATCATGGAAAAGAAATTATATACAATAACCGTTTTCTCCGAAAATACAGTTGGTTTGCTTGGTCAAATAACTATTATTTTCACCCGTAGAGCATTGAATATTGAAACATTATCGGTCTCTCAATCGGCTATCGAAGGAATTCATAAATTTACAATTACCTTATTTTCAACCAAAGATGTTGTTGAAAAAGTTGTTAAGCAAATCGACAAACGAATCGATATTCTGAAATCGTATTACAATACCGACGAAGATTTAGTTTATCAGGAAATTGCACTCTACAAAGTAGCTACTGATAAGTTATTGGCACTGGGATCTATCGAAAACTGGATACGTGACCACAATACGCGCATTCTGGAAATGAACGAAGACTTTGTGGTTTTTCAAAAAGCCGGACATCACGACGAAACACAGCGCTTTTTCGAGGAACTGAGCGAGACGGTGGGTGTGCTGCAATTTATCCGGTCGGGTAGGGTAGCTATCACTAAATCGAAAGTAGAACGATTGAGCGATATGCTTCAGGCAATTAAAAAATACGAAACACAAGAATAATGTGATTTGTGCGTAGGTGAATGGAATAAAATATGTTATTTTTGTTCCGTTAACAGACAACTTTCAGACAAATGAAAAAAACTTATTCTTTCAGTGTACGACCACAGGACGTTGATTTTCAGTATAGAATAACACCGGCAGCACTCACCGATATGTTGTTAACCACAGCAGGTATGAATGCCGATGAAAACGGATTTGGAATTCGCGACCTGAACAACGACGATTGCTCCTGGGTTTTACTACGAATGGCTGTAGAAATCAGAAGATTTCCCGAACAATACGAGAAAATAGCAGTTGAAACATGGGTGGAAGAAGTGGGAAGAGCTTCCACAACGCGTAATTTTCGGATTACAGATGCTGCCGGACAATTGATTGCAAAAGCTGTATCGAACTGGGCCATGATTAATGTGCTGACCCGTCGCGCACAAGATTTGATTGCGCTCGAAGGCATTCATGCTTTTGCAAATGGCGAAAGCAACGAAATGGAAAAGCCTGTCAAACTGCAATCAGTGGAAACAGAACCTGTAGGTGAGTTTAATGTAAAATACAGTCATATTGACATTAACGGACACACAAACAGTATTCGTTACGTGGAATGGATAACGGATTGTTTTTCGCTTGATACATACAAAAGCAAACAAATCAAACGTTTCGAAATTAATTATATAAACGAAATCTTGTTTGGCGACAAAGTAAGTATTCATATGCAGGAGACCGAAACTGATGATTTTCGTTTCGAACTCAGAAAAAATGGAAGCACTGCTTGTAAAGCGCGTGTATTGTTCGGATAATACAAGTATTTTGAACAAGTAATTTATAAAAACAGATAATATAAACAATTTAAAAACTACCTCTAAATGCCTGTAAAGGTTGGGGTTATTAGTAAAATGGCAAATTATTTCAG
>JAGPIU010000104.1 GCA_018054805.1 Paludibacter sp.
GTTTGGGTCGGAAGCATATAACTACGGTACTGCAGCCACACAAATCAATCAACTGAATGGAAGCGCACTGCACAATGCAGGCTACACCGGAAAAGACATTCACATAGCTGTTTTGGATGCCGGTTTCAACAATGTAAATACAAATCCGGGCTTCGACAGCCTTCGTTTGCAGGGTCGATTGCTTGGCACCAAGGATTTTGCAGAACCAAATTCGAACATTTATGCACTCGATGCACATGGCGCCAATGTACTTTCCATAATGACCGGAAATCTTCCCGGACAATATCTCGGATCGGCCCCGCATGCTTCGTACTGGCTTCTGCGAACCGAATATGCACCATCGGAATATATGATGGAACTCGATTTTTGGGTTTCGGCCATTGAATTTGCCGACAGCGCAGGCGTGGATGTAGTTAATTCATCATTGGGATATACCACTTTCGACGACGCTGCTATGAATTTTACATATGCCGACATGAACGGAAAAACAGCACGCGCGTCAATAGCGGCTGAAATGGCAGCAAAGAAAGGAATTGTGGTTTGTAACAGTGCCGGAAATGATGGCAGCCGAACATGGAAATACATTGGTTCGCCTGCCGATGCCGATGGAATTTTCACCATTGGAGCCAATACATCTACAGGAACTCCAAGTTCATTTACTTCTTTTGGCCCGAGCTACGATGGACGCGTAAAGCCCGAAATCAGCGGAATGGGTAGCTCGACTGCCATCATCAACACATCAGGACTTACAAGCACAGGCAATGGCACTTCGTATTCGTCGCCGTTAATGTGTGGCATGCTTGCCTGCCTGCTTCAGTATTGCAAAGCAGAATATCCTAACATAAGCCCGGATGAGTTTTACGACCTTGTATTGCACAGTAGCAGTCTTTACAACGCCCCGACCAATCGTATGGGATATGGAATTACAAACTTTCAACAGGCAATGACTACTTTAGCGGCATTTTCCCGAAACGACAGAACGAGTGAGAATAAACTGAAATTTGCGTATCTTGCCGACAAGAATGTAATTCGTATTGAGAATCCTGAAAATGACAAAAATGTGATTGTAAATATTTTCGACAGCAATGGTAAAAGATTCTTTTCGAATACAGTTTCAGAGAATCTTTTTGAAATTGATTCTTCGCAGCTCCCTTCGGGCATTTATTTTTTAAACATCAATAGCGACAAAAAACGCTACAGTGGCAAAGTAATTATCCAATAATAAAAAATGACTTCAATTTCCCTTTCGCAACTTACCGACCGTATTCAGGAAGTACTGAAATTCAGCTTTGATGCTCCCGTATGGATAAGGGCTGAGATCAGCGAGTTGCGCGAAAACTACAACGGCCATTGTTATCTTGAACTGATAGAGAAAGATAGCAGTTCGGACGCGATATTAGCCAAAACAAAAGCCACCATTTGGTCGTCGACTTACCGCATGCTGAAACCTTACTTCGAAAGCAGTACAGGCGAGAGTCTGCGCGCGGGCCTCAACGTATTGGTGGCAGTCACAGTGGAATTTCACGGCGTTTACGGATTTAGTCTGAATATTCGCGACATTGATCCTGTTTTTACAATAGGCGAGCTGGCTGCGCGAAGGCTCAAAATCATTCGTCAGCTCGAAGCCGATGGCATTGCCGACATGAACAAACTGGTGGAGATGCCATTGCTGCCACAGCGTTTGGCCATAATTTCGTCGGCCACAGCAGCTGGTTACGACGACTTTATGAATCAGTTGCGCAACGACGAAAATAAGTTTGCCTTTTACACAAAACTTTTCCCGGCGGTAATGCAGGGCGAACAAGCTGAAAGTTCCATTATCCGTTCGCTCGAGAAAATTTATGAGCACGCCGAACTTTTCGATGTGGTGGTTATCATTCGTGGAGGCGGCGCCACAACCGATTTGGCCTGCTTCGATTCGTACGAACTGGCGCTGAACTGCGCGCAATTTCCACTTCCCATAATTTCCGGAATTGGCCATCAGCGCGATGTTTCTATTCTCGATATGGTGGCACATACTTCGGTTAAAACGCCCACTGCTGCTGCCGAATTTCTGATTTCGAAAATGAAAGATGCTGAAAATGTGTGGAGAAATATATTTTCTGATATCAGTTATCTGGTTCAAAATAAAACCGAAACCGAGTTCCGAAAACTCGACCAGACACAAATGCGCATAAAACACACCCTGCGTCAGTGGGTTACAAAACGTTCGCACACACTCGACACGCATCGAAACCGACTGCAAAACAGTGTCAGGATGCAGATTGTACGACAGAAGAACAAACTCTTACTGCTTGAAAAAAGCATAGAAAGTCATTCGCCCTCCTACCTTTTGCAACATGGCTACACCATTACCACATTGAACGGCAAACGAATCTCATCAGTCAACGACATAAAAAAAGGAGATAAAATCCGTACTTTTGTACACGATGGCGGCTTTGAAAGTGAGGTCAACAGCTGATAATTTAAAATTTACCATTTAGTCATTTACCATTTACTATTTAATATTATTATTAACAATAAAGATAACCAATTGACTAATCAACTGATTAACCAATTAACACGAAACGTGAAACTCTGAAACCTGGAACTTGAAACCTGAAACTCTAAAACAAAACAACATCATGAGTAAAATAATTCTTGAAAACATGGAATTCCACGCCTTTCACGGCTGTATGGAACACGAAAAACAACTGGGAAACACTTTCCTGGTGACTTTGAATATGAAACTCGACACAAAAAAAGCGGGATTGAGTGATAATCTTGAAGATACGCTGAACTATCAGTTGGTGTACGATGTGGTGAAAGCTGAAATGGCCATTCCTTCGAATTTGATCGAACATGTGGCACAACGCATTTTGGATGCAGTATTGTCGAAATTCAACCAGATTGAGATGATAAAACTGAAACTTTCGAAACTGGCGCCTCCTTTAGGTGGAAAAGTGGAAGCAGTAAGCATTAAACTCGAGAAAAAAAGATAAAAAATGTGTATTTAGATTGACATTTACTCACAATATTATCGCTTCTCATTACATTTGTAGTGAAATTTTTAAAAATGAACGCTTCGAAGGGCGTTCATTTTTTATGCTGTAAAAATTAAAAACAATTATATGTCAGAAAATCAGATGAAAAAAGGCCATCCCAAAGGCCTGTACTTTGTATTTACCACTGCCATGTCGGAGCGAATCAGCTACTATGGCATGCGTGCAATTTTCACGCTTTATCTTATCAAAGCGCTGGCTATGGACAAGGAACTTGCCTCGGCCATTTACGGAAATTACACAGGACTTGTATATCTTACGCCGCTGATTGGCGGCTATGTGGCCGACCGTTTCTGGGGAATGCGTAAATCAATATTCTGGGGCGCGGTGCTTATGTTTATCGGCCAGATGCTTATGTTTTTCAGTGCTTTATACTACCAAAACAACGAACTGGCCCGAATTCTGATGTACAGCGGTTTGGGTTCGCTGATTTTTGGTAACGGATTTTTCAAACCCAACATCACCACCATGGTGGGAAGTCTGTACGAACCTGGTGATAAGCGACTTGACTCGGCCTTTACCATTTTCTATATGGGTGTAAATGTGGGAGCATTTATTGCGCCTCTGGTGGCAGGATATCTGGGCGATACGGGCAATCCCGCCGATTTCAAATGGGGATTTCTTGCCTCGGCTGTAGGCATGTTGCTAAGCTTGATTCTATTTGTGGGTTGGAAAAACAAATATCTTATTGGCCCTGACGGTCAGCAACTCGGACTTATAGCTGCCGGAAAAGTAAAACACAACCAGTCGGAAAAAGAAGCTGCTCCTGCCCGATCGCTGAAGCAGAACATTACTGAATTTACACTATGGGCTTTTGGTGCTGTGGGTATTTTTGCGTTGTTCCGTTTTGTGTTTCAGTTCGACACTTTTGGAGCCGCCATTTTTGCTACCAGTTTAATAATGCCGGCTTATGTTATTTCCGATCGTTCGCTCACAAAAATCGAACGTCAGCGCATTTGGGTAATTTATATAATCGCGTTTTTTGTTATTTTCTTTTGGTCGGCTTTCGAGCAGGCCGGCGCTTCGCTCACTTATTTTGCCGACGAACAAACTGATCGCTCTGTTTTTGGTTGGGAAATGCCCGCCAGCTTTTTCCAATCGTTCAATCCGGTATTTGTGGTGCTTTTAGCTCCTTTGTTTTCGTCGCTCTGGCTTAAACTGGGACAGAAAAATCTGGAACCCGCTTCGCCTGTAAAACAATCGCTCGGTCTGTTGTTTCTTGCATTGGGATATCTGGTGATTGCTTTTGGCGTAAAAGGCGTGGAACCTGGTATGAAAGTTAGCATTATGTGGCTTACCGGACTGTATTTTATTCACACAATGGGCGAACTTATGCTTTCGCCTATCGGACTTTCGATGGTGAACAAACTTGCGCCAGTGCGTTTTGCATCATTACTAATGGGGGTTTGGTACTTGTCAATGGCCACAGCCAATAAATTTGCAGGTATGTTGAGCGGACTTTATCCCGAAGAAGGAGTGGCTGCCAAGTATTTTATGGGCTTTGAAATTGCCACTATGTTCGACTTCTTTATGCTTTTTGTGGTAATGTCGGGTATAGCTGCCGTTATTCTTTTCGTGCTTTCGAGCCGCCTCAAAAAACTGATGCACGGCGTACAGTAAAAAGTCGTTCAGCTATTATACTAACAAAAAATCCTTTGCCGAATTAATCA
>JAGPIU010000105.1 GCA_018054805.1 Paludibacter sp.
ATATTGAGTGCAGCCTGCAGCAGGTTGAACTCCTCGTTTTCGTACACAATTTTTTTGGTAAGCCCGTAGCTATTGAGCGGCTTTCCACGCAAGCTGAATACTGCCTGAGTATTTACATCGCGGCTTTTAGTAATGGAACCACTGGCCGAATCACCCTCGGTAATGAACAGACTCGAATTTGCGATTAGCTCATTTTTCTTCTCGTCTTTGGTAAGCGTATCGTTGAAATGATAGCGGCAATCGCGCAGCTTTTTATTGTGAAGATTCACTTTTTTAGCACGTTCGCGGGCCAGCTTGGTCACTCCGGCAATGGCTTTTCGTTCTTTTTCCGAATCCTGAATTTTCTGAAGCATTATTTCAGAAGTCTCATTATTACGGTGCAGGAAGTTGTCGAGTTCTTTTTTCAGAAAATCGGAAATAAATTTATTCACCGAAAGGCCACCTGTGGGCGACATATCGCGCGATCCGAGTTTTGTTTTGGTCTGACTCTCGAATACAGGCTCTTCCACGCTGATGGCAATGGCAGCAATAATTCCGTTACGAATGTCGGTAAATTCCTGATTTTTATTGTAGAACTCTTTGATAGTTCGCGCCACAGCCTCGCGAAAAGCACTTTGGTGTGTTCCGCCCTGTGTAGTATGCTGACCATTTACAAACGAATAATATTCTTCGCCATACTGATCGCTGTGCGTAAATGCAATTTCGATGTCCTCGCCTTTGAGATGAATAATGGGGTAAAGCGGGTCGGAAGTCATGTTTTCGTTCAGCAGGTCGAGCAAACCATTGCGCGACAGGATGCGCTTTCCGTTGAAATTAATCGAAAGCCCGGTATTAAGATACGCATAATTGCGCAGCATGGTTTCGATATACTCTTCTTTGTACACATAGTTTCCGAACATTTCCTTATCGGGTACAAAATATACATAAGTCCCACGTTCCGAACCCGGTTCAGCAAAAACATCAGTGTCGGTTTGCAGTTTTCCCTGTGCAAATTCAGCCCTGCGACTTTGTCCATCGCGAAAACTCTGTACAATAAACTGCGACGAAAGCGCATTCACCGCTTTTGTTCCCACACCGTTCAGACCTACCGATTTTTTAAATGCTTTCGAATCGTATTTTCCTCCGGTGTTCATAATAGACACAGCGTCCACCATTTTTCCCAAAGGAATACCGCGTCCGTAGTCGCGCACTTCCACATGTCCGTCTTTCACGCGCACTTCCACATTTTTACCCATTCCCATGCGGTATTCGTCGATACAGTTATCGAGTACTTCTTTGAGCAACACGTAAATACCATCGTCGGCATGGCTTCCATCGCCAAGCTTACCAATGTACATTCCCGGGCGGCGACGCACATGTTCGAGTCCTTCGAGGGTTATAATATTGCTGTCGCCATAATCAACCTGTTGAACAATTTCTAATTCTTCCATAAAAATAACAGTAAGCGGTAAACGGTTAGCAGTAAGCGTATTCCTTTTACCTTCTATTTTATTTCAAACAAATTTACAAATATATAAACCTACGAACTAACGGGCCACCCAGCTTTCAGGGTTTTGGAGGACTTTTCCTTTCCATACCTGAAAATAAAGTTCCGTTTTGTTGTCGTTTTCGCCATCGGTATAAATTTTTCCAATGGATTGTTTGGCACTCACTTTGTCGCCCACATTTACATAAATGCTGGTGAGATTAGCATATACAGTACGGAATTCTCCATGCTTAATAATCACTGCATTGTTGCTGCCGGGAATCGAAAAGCGCTGAGTCACTTCCCCTTCGAATACCGCACGGGCATTTGTTCCGGCCGGTGTTTGAATGTAAATACCTTTGTTGTTGGTGGTCACATGTTTCAACACGGGATGCGGATGCACGCCATAACGTCCGCTGATAAAACCCTTGTCGGTTGGCCACGGAAGTCGTCCCTGATTGGCCGCAAAGTTACCTGAAATCAGTTTTTCTTCTTTGGTCAAAGTACTCACCGAACCCGATGGTTTTGCCACAGCTGTTTCGGTTTTATCCTTTGTTCCGGCATCTTTATCTTTCGGTGTTCCCTGTTTTTTCTGCTCCGCAATACGGCGTTTACGTTCTTCTTCGGCCCTTTTGGCCTCAGCTTTACGTATTTCCTCTGCAATGATACGGGCAATTTTATTATTCAGATCGTTGGCAATTTTTTGTTGCTTTTTAATGTCATCGCGCAGTTTACGCTCTTTTTTCTGAAGGTCGGTAAGCAAAACCTTTTCCTTTTTCTGGTCATCTGTCAGTTTCCTGGCTTCTACTTCCTTCTGTTTTACCACTTCCTCTTTGGTTACTTTATGTTTATTAAGACTGTCGGCCTTTTCGACAATCTGCGTTTTTACCTTTTCAATTTTTTTGACCTGATCCTTACGGTAATCAGTATATTCCTGAAGGTAACGAAGCCTGCGATACGACTGGTCGAAGTTATCGGCCGAAAGCACAAACATTATTTTGGAATAAATACTTCTGTTGATATGCGCTTCCTGTACAAGACGAGCATAGTCGCGCTTGAGTATTGTCAGGCGGTTTTCGAGCATGCGTTTTTCCTGATTCAGACGCTGCATTTCGCTGTCGAGTTCATTAATTTCCTTGCTTATGTTGGAAATCAGTGTTTTTCGCTCATTGATATTTTTATTGATAATGGTCAGTTTGTTGAGCGAACTGCGTTGCGATTTTTTAGTCTCATTCAGCATTTTGTTGGTCGACTCAAGCAATTGCAGCGTTTTTTTACGCTGCGCTTCGAGTTGCTTCACTGATTGTGCGGTTACCGGACTAATTGTGCCAAGCAACAAAATAAAGATAAGAACTTTTGAAAATAATGGTCGAAACATGGCTAACTGATTATTTTTTCAATAATTGGTCAATACTTACTTTTACAAAACGGCTACGATCAATAGCCTGCAACTGTACATTTTCGTTGAATGTAACGCGACTTATCGTGAAATCGGCCTTAAATGTGCGTCGGTTTCCGGATACAGTGATATTTATTTTTCGTGGGAACACAATCTCGCCTGTAGGCTCAAAAGTTTCGTACAAAGCGCTGAGCACGTAATTGCTTTTTTTTGCCACGATATTCTGCTTTGTTATACGATTAAGTTCATTACTGTTGGTTACCTGCTGCATCACATCGCCCATATAACTGATCACCGATCCGGCGCCTTCGCTTACTGCTGTCATCTGATCAAAATCGGGATTTTGTTGTCCGGAAACAAAAAAACGATTCGTCATAAGCGCCTCCACCGACTCATAATTGAGCTCAACACCAAATTTTTCGGCAAGATAATTATAGTCGGCTGAATAACTACGACGATTAAATTTATCGAACACATGCAAACTATCCCTGTCAATTTCCACTTTAAACAGCTCAATACCAAGCGCCGGCATAATCGAAATATGCAGAGCCGAATCCTTTATCAGCCTGCAACTTGCCGACACCGACATCGATCGTCCGCTCAGGTCGAGATTTACATTCATTTTACTCACATTGGCTGAGCTAAACTGAGGTTCGGCCTGTTTCAGTTTTTCAACCAGAAGTTCCACCGGCTTACGTTCCGATTTCTGCTTTGTAACCACTTGCTGTTTGGTTTTACAGGCAAAAGTGCTACACAAAATCGCCAAAATATAAATGAAATGTTTCGTTCGCATAGTTTTTTCAATTAAAATGTATTCTTACAAAATTCCCTTTTCAATCTTTTGTTTAATTTCGGGAGTATCAATGCCTTTTTCCAAAGCCTTTTTCCACATTTCCTTTGCTTTCTCTGTATTGTTTGTTTTCCACAGAATGTCGCCATAATGGTCATATATAACCGCAGCATCATAATCGGGCTTCAAATTATCCACAGCTCTTTCAATGTAAAATTTTGCGAGCGAATAATTTCCCTGCATGTAAAAAATCCAGGCATAAGTATCGAGATAAGTGCTGTTCGACGGCTCTTTCTCCACTGTTTTAGCGCTCATCAATTCAGCTTTTTTCAGTTCAATGTTCAGTTCCGAAAGATAATACGCATAATTGTTCATCACATACACATTTGCCGGATTGGCTTTCAACGACAACTCGTAGGCTTCAAAAGCCTCTTTATGATTTCCCATTTTATAATTCAGATCGCCAATCTGTGCATAAAAATCGCTACGCAGCGGCGCCTGATTGTCCGATACAAAATTCACGCCCTCTTTGTTGGCTTCGAGTGCAGCTTCATATTTTTCCTGCTGAAAAAGCACAAGTCCCTTGAAAAAATACCATTGCGGCATAGCCGGAATTTGCTCAATGGCGCGGTTGGCAGTGGCAAGCACTTCCTCGAACTTTTCTTCGCTCATATACAGTTGCAACATCTGTAGCCATGTTTGCTCGTTTTTCGGGTTGATGTTGAGCATAGACTCCAATTCGTTTACCGCTTCGGCATTTCGACCACGATATTGCAAAAACAAACTGTAATATCCGTGTACCTGCTCTTCGAGCGGATAGTGCTCCACAAGCAGTTTGAAAAGCGATTCGGTTTCGTCGAGGCGGGTGGAGTCGCGGATAATTTTGGGTACAAACTGCCCCAGAATTTCCATTTTCTCCTCCACTGCCAGTTGCGGATTTTTAAGCGCAGTCACAATGGAACCTGTAGCTTTATCGGGCTGCCCTACAGCCTCGTAATACTCCGAAAGCGACATGTAAATATAAGGATTTTCCGG
>JAGPIU010000106.1 GCA_018054805.1 Paludibacter sp.
GGCGAATAGATAATGGCTAAAATCTGGCCTTTCTTTACTGCCTGGCCTGTGAAGTTTATCATTAATTTCTCGATTCTTCCTGAAATGGTGGCTGTCTGACTTTGTAATAGTCGTTCGTCGGCCTGTACTTTTCCGAACAATCGAACTTCTCTGGTTGGATGATCAACTGAAACAACAGTAGTTTGTATATTGGCCAGTGCAACGGCTTCGGGTGTGAAATGTACTGCATTGCTTACTGCTGCGCCGGATTTCATTGAACTTAAAGGTATCAACTCCATGGCGCAAATAGGACATTTCCCCGGCTTGTCTGTTTTGATATGCGGATGCATTGAGCAAGTCCACACTTCTGTTCCGTTTTCTCCTTCGTGTTCGTGATTGTGCTTGTCGTTTCCACTTCCATCGGTGTGAAACAATATCCAACCCAACATTAATCCTGTGATGACAAGAATGATGTATGTGCCGTATTTTTTTAATTCTGTCTTTTTCATTTTGTTTATTCTTTTATGTGGTTTGAAAAGTCACTTTTGTTTGTAAGTCTATCAATAAGGGCAATGGAAGTATTCAAGTCGCTTTGAGTTTCTTCAATTTTAAGTTCAAAATCAAAAAGTTCCTGACGGGAGCGGAGAATTTCACTCAGCCCTTTACCTGATACACTGAACTCCCTTACCGAAAGATCCAGAATTTTCTGAAGTGTAACGGCCTGTTGTCGGTACAAGGTCAATTGTCTCAGGTTATTCTGATATTGTTCGAACGCCTCATAATAAGCTGTTTGTATGAAATTATAAGTTTCTCTGAATTTTGATTTGCTGGCAGCCGTCAGTGCTTCGGTTTCCGAACGCATTGCTTTGTATTTGCTTCGGTAAATGGGCAGACTAATTGTCAACATGGGCATAAACATGTCTTTACCGTTCATTTCCGGGTCGGACATACTCATATCACTTTTCCCAATTACTGAATAACTGACACCAGCACCCAACATCGGATAGCCCATTCGTTTCTGCATTTCTTTTTTAGCCCTGAGCGATTCTGATTCGTAGCGAATCATTTCAAGCATAGGCACATCAGACGGAATCTCTGGGGACAATAACGTGATGGTTTCTGCACTTCCGGCAATACTGTCAGGTACAAATACCGGTATTTCTGCATTACGGTCGAGTATTGCATTGAAGCCCGCTGTCAGCGTTTTTTTTCTGCTAAACAATGACTCCAGCGAATTTTGTAATTCTGCTTTTTCCATTTGTAAACGCAATACTGCTGAAAGTCCCAAAGCATCTGTAGTCATTCCCTGGCCTGGCATCGACATTCCGGCATTTGTAGTTACATTCGTTGTACTACTCATGCTGCTCATACCGCCTCCCATGTTTGGTGCTGTACTTTCACCTGTGTTTTTTACCGGAGGTGAAGACGGTTGCGTTTTTACTGAAAAGCCGCTTCCGGAGGTTTTGTACTTTATCAAAGCCAGTTTTTCGATGCTGTTCAGCAAATCAATGTTTTGTTGAACAAGCATAATGTTTCTTTGATTTTTATATAAATCATACCACTTTTTTTGTAGCTCATAGCTTATTTGCAGTTTTGCATCGCGCAACGATTCAAATTCGGCTTTAGCCATCAACGACATTTCGTCGCGGGCATATTTCAGGGTCCCGAACCATGGAAACATTTGCATTAACTGAATATCGGCATATTGGCGGCCACTTACTATTTCCATAGGTTCGAGAAATATTCCCATATTAAGTTCCGGATCGGGCAACGAAGCCACCTGAGGAATTTTATGCAGAGAGGCTTTGTAATTATGATATTTCTGAAGAACCAGTGGACTCTGTTGCATTGCTATATTAATATAATGCAGCAATGAGTCGTGCAGCTGTTTTTGCCCGAAAATCATTCCGGCCTGACTCAGCAGCAAAATGACTGATAAAAGCTTAATTTTCTTCATCTTGATTTTCGTTTAATTGGATAATTGTATTGTTTCGATTTTCCTTTTTGACAGCATTCTCGCGCCAGATGGCCTGAAAAACAGGCACTACAAAAATGGTCATGATTTGAATTACCATACCGCCGAATGCAGGAATTGCCATTGGAATCATAATGTCAGAACCTTTTCCGTTCGAGGATAATACGGGCAACAATGCAATAAGAGCTACAGCAGTAGTCATCATAGCAGGACGTACACGTTTTAGTCCGGCTTCCACTACAGCTTCGCGTACTGCATAAACTGTAGAGGGCTTCTTTTCCTCAAAAACCTGATGGATGTATGATCCCATTAAAACGCCATCGTCGGTAGCGATACCAAACAGTGCAATAAAGCCGACCCACACAGCTACGCTCAGATTGATTTGATGTATCTGAAATAAATCTCTCAGATTAACACCTGCTATCGCAAAATCCAGAAACCAGTCCTGACCATATAGCCAAAGCATGATAAAGCCTCCGGCAAAAGCCACAAATACTCCTGAGAAATGGATAAGGGATGCTGTAATAGTTTTGAACTGAAAATACAAAAGCAACAGAATAATGATGAGGCTTACAGGGATTACAATTGCCAGCCGCCTGGTGGCGCGTTGCTGTTGTTCGTAATTGCCTGCAAAGCTATAACTCACTCCCTTGGGAAGTTTGATTTCATTGTTTGCAATTTTCTGTTTTAGTATTTTTTCGGTTGTTTCCACTACATTTGTTTCAGCCTGATTTCCTGATTTGTCGAAAATGACATATCCGGTCAGGAATGTGTTTTCACTCCTGATCATTTGTGCTCCTTTGCTGTATTGTATATCGGCAATTTCGCTAAGAGGTATTTGTACTCCATTCATTCCTGAAACAAGCAGGTTCGCGAGATCTTCGGGATTGTCGCGCAACTCGCGGGCATAACGTACTCTGATAGGAAAGCGCTCACGGCCTTCTACTGAAGTGCCGAGCGACATTCCACCAACTGCGGTTTGCAATACTTCCTGTATGTCTTCCACTGTCATTCCATAGCGTGCCATCGATTCACGCTTGAGTTTTATCTCCAGATAGGGAGCACCCACAGCCCGATCGTAAAATACGGTTGAACCATTTATGACGGATATTTCTTTCAACGCTTTTTCGAATTGCCGTCCTGCTTTTTCTATCGATTCAAGATCGGGGCCATAAACTTTCAGTCCCATAGGTGCACGCATTCCGGTCGACAACATAACCAACCGTGTTTCGATAGGCTGCAATCTGGGTGCAGAAGTGAGACCCGGAATTTCGGTTACTTTTACTATTTCGTGCCAAATGTCGTCGGGTGTTTTGATTTCCTTACGCCACTGTCTGAAATAATCGCCACGTGCATCGGTAACAAGGCTGTCGCGTGGAATCACTCTGAATCCGTCTTTTTGCGGGTCGTAGGTGCTTCCGTTTGTTAGAATAAATGCTCCTTTCCGGTTGGTTTTAAAACGCATACGGTGTCCATCTTCGTCGAGCATATATTCGGGACGATAGTTAATAGTGTTTTCGAACATCTGAACAGGAGCCGGGTCGAGCGCAGAATTGACGCGTCCCCATTTGCCCACCGCAGTTTCAACTTCAGGTATGGCTGCCAAACGTCTGTCGAGTGTGGCCACGTATCTGAGGTTTTGCTCTACTCCTGAATGCGGCATGCTTGTGGGCATAAGCAGAAACGAGCCTTCATTCAGCGATGGCATGAATTCTTTTCCTGTACCGGGAAAAGCAGAAACAGCAGCTTCCCATACCGAAGTATTTCTCACCGATTTCCAGCCGGCTTTTTCCAGTCCGTTGGCCACAAAACCAAAAATACTATCAAAGCCAAGCCATACAAGTAAACCAAAAACGATGGTAATGGCAGGCACAATCAGGAACTTGGTTTTGTTGATCAATGCCCAACGCAGAATATTTTCGTAGTAATGCACCATGCTATACAGCAACAGTAATATGACTGTGATGATGATGGCCACAAAGGCATAGTTGATTGTAAAACTATTGTGTGCTCCAAGTGGAAGCCATTCTGCTGTCAGAAAATAAACCGCTGTCAGTACTGTCAACGCAATGTTCATTTTCTCCTGATATTTTTTCAATCTCTCAGGCCAACGGTGGGCAAACAGGTTATTTAAACCTATAGCCGTAAGTGCAAGCGCTGGTACCGACCACCATACAAAAAACACTGCTATACCTAGCGGCACAAGTACGATATTAATGATCCTGCGTATTTTTTTTGTATCCGGTTTTATATTGAAAAACACATACACAAGTGTGGGAAGTAGCACAATACCTAACACAAAGGCCGAAATCAGTGCAAAGGTTTTGGTAAAGGCCAGTGGGTGGAAGAGTTTACCTTCGGATGCTTCCAATGCAAATACAGGCAAAAAACTGATAATGGTGGTAGCAATGGAAGTTATGACTGCAGCGCGCACTTCGGTGGTAGCATTGTACACAACGTTTAAAAGTTTTTTCCCCCGTATGCCTTTGTTCTCTGGCATTTCCAAATGCCGCAATATGTTTTCCACATCCACAATACCTATATCGACCATTACACCTATGGCAATGGCAATACCCGAGAGTGCCACAATGTTTGCATCAATACCAAACCAGCGCATGAGAATAAAGGTAATCATTACACCCAAAGGCAAAAGTCCGGCTACAATAAGAGAGGCTCTCATGTTCACAATCAGTACCACAATGACGA
>JAGPIU010000107.1 GCA_018054805.1 Paludibacter sp.
TATGATGGCGGGCATTATTATCAACGATTTAGCGGGAAAAACCGTATTGCCTATGGGCAAGAAAATTATCGGGTAAATATTTTTTCAAGAAACAGTTCGGTAAGACGCGAGATTGGCAAATGATCCAGATTGTCGATGAGCGTTTTACCGAATTTTTTATAATAACTATTCGTTTTGTCGGTTTCGATCATAAAAAAACGGGCAAAAATATGCCGGTGGGTAAGTATGTGTTTAAAATCGTAATATGTACTGCTTATTTTTAAGGCTGATGCGTCAGGGAAAAGAGTTTTAAATTCATCCTGCTCAATTAATTCGTCGATAGTAAATAATTTTTCCGATTCGATAAGCGGAAACTCGTAAAGATTTTTCCAGATATCCTGGCTTTCTCTTTTTTGCAAATATGTTTGATCCTCATGCTTTATAAACAGATAGTTGAAATAGCGGGCTTTAATTTTGGTTTTCCGCTCTTTTACGGGCAGCTTGTCAACCGAAGCCGTTTTCAGGGCCACACAGCTATCCTTTAGCGGACAAATTTCGCAATCGGGGTTAACAGGCACACATTGCAAAGCACCGAATTCCATAATGGCCTGATTGTGCGTTCCTGCATTTTCTGAATCGAGCAGTTCTGCGGCCAGCGCTGCAAATTCCTTCTGGCCGCGCGGACTGTCAATCGGGCTGTCGATGCCGAAAAGTCGCGACAGCACACGATATACATTTCCATCCACTACCGCGTATGGCTGACCATAGGCAAACGAAGCAATGGCAGCAGCAGTATATATGCCAATGCCCGATAGTTTCAGAATGTCAGTATGTACGTGTGGAAATTGCCCTCCATAATTTTCCGCAATTTGTCGTGCTGCTTTGTGCAGATTTCGAGCACGCGAATAATAACCCAGTCCCTGCCAGTATTTCAAAACCTCCTGCTCTTCGGCTTTTGCCAGCGAAAGTACATTCGGAAAACGTGTTACAAAACGCAGATAATAATCCATTCCCTGAGCCACGCGTGTTTGCTGAAGTATGATTTCCGAAATCCATATCAGATAAGGATCGGAAATGTCGCGCCAGGGCAAATCACGTTTATGAATGTGATACCAGTTTTGAAGCGTTTGGGAGTAGGGGTGGAGAGACATTATTCTTTATTGTTTTCTGGTTTTGAGTTGATCGGTTAATTGGTGAATTAGTTAATCAGTTGATTTGTCAATTGTTTTTGATAAACACATAAACAAAATAGTTATCACAAAACATTGCATTAGTTTGCACCTCCCTCTCCATATGGAGAGGGTGCCCGCAGGGCGGGTGAGGTACAATCAAATAATGAAAAACAAATGCCCGGTGTTCAGACCGGGCATTCTTTTTTACGATTTATTGGATAAATCCACGTTTGCGAAGCAATGCTTCGGGGTTGGGATCGCCACCACGGAAGGTGCGGTAGAGTTTCATAGGGTCGTCGGATCCTCCTTTTTCAAGAATATTCTGGCGGAAAGCAGTTGCTACTTCTTTGTTATAGATATCGCCGGTTTCCACAAATGCCTGATAAGCATCAGCATCGAGTACTTCGGCCCATGTGTAGCTGTAGTAGCCAGCTGCATAGCCACCACCAAATACGTGGTTGAAATAAGTACTACGGTAGCGTACAATAATTTCAGGAATCATGCCGATACGCTCGAGCGACTTTTTCTCGAACTCGCGTACATCGAAGTTTGCAGTGTCTTTCAGCATGTGATAATCCATGTCGAGCAGTGAAGCCGAAAGTAGTTCGGTCATCACAAAACCCTGATTGAAAGTGCCGGTTTTCTGAATTTTTTCAATAAGTTCGTTCGGAATTACTTCGCCTGTTTCGTAATGCAATGCATAAGTTTTCATTACATCGGGTTCGAAGCACCAGTTTTCCATAATTTGTGAAGGCAGCTCCACAAAGTCGCGCGATACATTGGTGGCGCTTACCGAAATATAATTGGTTTGCGAAAGCAATCCGTGCAATGCATGACCAAACTCGTGGAAAAGGGTTTCCACTTCGTCCATGTTGAGCAACGAAGGTTTGTCGGCAGTTGGTTTGGTGAAGTTGCCTACATTAATAATAATAGGACGATGGTTTTTGCCATCTTTTACAAACTGTTCGGTAATGTTATTCATCCATGCGCCGGCACGTTTTCCGGGACGTGGGAAATAGTCGGTGTAAAGTACGCCAATAAGTGAGCCATCGGCATCGGTTACTTCAAACATTTCTACATCGGCATGGTATGTTGGCATACCTTCGAGTTTCTTGAATTTCAAACCCCAAAGTTTGCCGGCCAGATCGAAAGCTCCTTTGCGCACATTGTCGAGTTTAAAATACGGGCGAAGTTCTTCTTCGTCGAGGTCATATTTAGCTTTGCGGAGTTTTTCGGCATAAAACCACCAGTCCCAGGCTTCGAGTTTTTCGCCTTTTCCTTCTGCGTCCATCAGTTTCTGAAGTTCAGCAGCTTCCACTTTGGCCTGTTTTACAGCAGGTTCCCAAACTGTTTTCAGAAAATCGTACACAGCCTGTGGCGTTTTAGCCATTGTGTTGTCGAGAATAAAAGCAGCAGGAGTTTCGAAACCAAGCAGTTGAGCGCGTTGAATGCGCAGTTTCATGATTTTGTTGATTACCGCTTTGTTGTCGTTGGCATTGTCGTTGTCGCCACGATTGGCATAAGCCATCAGGAGTTCTTTGCGGAGTTCGCGGTTTTCGCTGTACTGAAGCACAGGGATAAAGCTGGCTTTCTGAGTGCTGAACAACCATTTACCTTCGTGTCCGGCAGCTTTGGCTTCTTCGGCAGCAGCCTGACGAACGCTTTCGGGCAGTCCGGCGAGGTCAGCTTCTTTGTCCACAATTTTCGAGTAGGCATTTGTTTCGGCCAAAACATTTTGTCCGAAAGCAAGTTCAGCCAGTCCGAGTTCTTTGTTGATCGCGCGCAGTTTTTCTTTGTCATCGGCCGACAAAGCTGCACCGCTTCGAACAAAGTTTTTGTAGTATTTTTCGAGCAAACGATCCTGCTCGGTAGTGAGTCCCAGTGATGCGCGGCCTTCGTAAAGTGTTTTTACACGTTCGAAAAGCTTGTCGTTGAGGTACATGTTGTCGCTGTGCTCAGTAAGCATTGGCGATACTTCGTTGGCAATTTCAGCCATTTGGTCGTTTGTTTCAGCCGAATAAAGGTTGAAAAATACCGACGAAACTTTCGAAAGCAGTTCGCCGCTAAAGTCGAGCGCTTCGATGGTGTTGGCAAAAGTAGGAGCTTCGGTGCTGTTTGCAATGGCTTCTATTTCGGCCTGATGTTGTTTTATTCCTTCTTTGAAAGCCGGAAGGTAATGTTCGGTTTTAATTTTTTCGAAAGGTGGTGCGCCGTACTCATTTTCGTACGCGGCAAAAAACGGATTATCGGTTTTTGCACATCCCACCAGCAGGATTCCTGACATAATGATGAATGCTAGTTTTTTCATTTTACAAATTTGTTTTATATGTTTGGTACAAATATGTGACAAAGATATATAATTTTCTGTGAATGTAGCGGCTCTATATATTGATTGATAAATATATAAGTTGAAAATGAGCTGTAAAAAATTGTAATTGAGCTCTTTGATTAAGCTGATATAACATATAAATTTTATTGTTTATCAATATGATAATAAATGCAACAGTATGAATTTTGAATATTCTTTTTCATTTTATAACTGAATCAGGAATCATATATCAAAATTAAGAACTATCTGATAAAAAAAGTTCTGCATTTTAGCAGAACTTTTTTAGTTTATTTTACGACCAACTTTTGAATTATTATTTCATTAGGATTAGATATTCTAACGAAATAAATACCAGGTGGAAACTCTTTTGTGTTAAACGTTTCAGTTGCATTTCCGGATATCTCTGATTGTAGGATAACGTGTCCGGCAGAATTGAAAACACTTACTCTTGATTTTCCTGAGTAAGAACTTTTTTCATACTTCATATTAAATTCGAAAGTGGCAGGTGAAGGCCAGATTTTCAGATTGTTACTTTCAGTGCGAATATCTTCGGTACCCGATATCACTTCGGTGAGTTTCATTATATCTTCGGCAGGTAATGCATAATTGTAAATTCTGAAATCGTCGATATAGCCATTGAATAAAGGGTCGGGGAACTGACTGCGTCCTATATAATTCAGAAGCGGTTTAAAGTCGGACGGGCGAATGGTAATGGTGCTCGAAGTTGCCGTCTGTTGTCCGTTTACGTAAATCCGGACTGAAGTTTCGTCGAGCGTTACAGCCACATGCGACCATTTATTCAGCGTAAGCGTGGGAGCATTGAGGATTTGCTCAGCGCCTCCGTTTTTAATAGCAAAGCGTAACTGTCCGGTACTTGCACGATGCGTCAGAAACATATACTGACTGTCACCGTTTCCGAAATCGAAAATGCGCTGCCATGTGTTTGTCGAACGCGGATAAACCCAGCCAGCCACAGTGATATTGCTGCTGTTTGCAATATTCGATGGTAATTGAATAGCTGTATTTGTACCATTTAAAATAATGGCTTTTTGTCCGGTTTTTCCTGTGGTATAGGTAGCTGTACCAAATACCGCTCCATGCAAAAGTTGTGCTGAATTATCCTTCGAATTGTCTTCGAACTGATACTGTGCCAGAAGTACATTTCCACCTGTAGCAATT
>JAGPIU010000108.1 GCA_018054805.1 Paludibacter sp.
TTCGCCAAGCACAGGCACCGAAAAAATGGCAGTAAAAACCGTCTGACTCAGCAAACCCACCGAGGCTACTGTCGGTTTTATGTGACCGAGCGCCTGATTAATGGCCAGCCAACCTAACACTTGTGGCACCAGACCAAGTGCAGCCAGATACCACCAGGTATGCGTTTCGAAACCCGTAAGCTGCGCACCTGAAATGAAAGCAATTATTGCCAGCACAATAGTGCTCGACAACATTGAAATGGCAGTAAAACTAAAAGTATCCAGGGTATTACGACCTTTTCGCACCGTGAGCAGATAAGCGCCATAAAATGCACTTGCAGCAATGGCCAGCAAACTTCCGGTATTAAGTTTTGCCTGCATTATATCCTCGAAACCCACAATCAGCACTACTCCAACCAGCGAAAGCGCCGTTCCCCACCAGAATATCTTTCCGGGCTTTTCCTTCATAAACATCAAAGCTCCGAGCCCCACCCACACAGGCGCAAGGTTGGCCAGCAAAGTGGAAATAGTTGCTTTCGATAGCATTATAGAGGTATTCCAAAGGGCAATGTCGGCAGCAAAAAGCACTCCGCAAATCACAGCTATCAAAACGCCGAATTTGTCGGTGACAGGCTTGCGAAAATACAGCCACACAGGAATAATGCCGATTGTGCCGAAAAACATTCGGTAGAAACCTGAGCTCACACCACTTACTCCGGCAAGTTTCACCAGAATGGCAGACCACGAGATACAAAACACTCCGAAGAAAAGTAAAAAGTAATGCAGCCAGGAACTGTTTTTATTCATTTATTGGGTAAATTTTTTCTGAAAACGAATGCAAAAGTAATTATTTTTCAAAGCATCCCGTTTCACAGTCAGAACTGATAACAGTATTTTTACAAAAAAGGTTTTACTGCTGAATGCACAAATTCATCTGAAAAGCTTTTAAAAAAGGCTATCCCTGTAGTAAACAAGGATAGCCTGCACAATAAAACCAACAGAAAATAAAAAATTTATTCGAACGTAAGCTTTTCAACCTCTTTCCAGTTCACAACTTTCCAGAACGATTTGATATATGCAGCACGTTTCGACTGATATTTGAGGTAATATGCATGTTCCCAAACGTCGAGTGCAAGTACAGGTTTGCCTTTTTCTTTCACTTCCTTCATCAAAGGGTTATCCTGATTGGGAGTAGATACGATACTGAGTTTTCCTTTTTTATCCACCAAAAGCCATGCCCAGCCCGATCCGAAACGTGTGGTGGCAGCCTTTTCAAATTCAGCTTTAAATTTATCCACACTGCCAAAAGCTTCGGTAATTTTTCTCTCCAAACGTGCCGACATGGGCGAAGTTCCTTCGGGAGCAAGTAATGTCCAGAAAAGTGAATGGTTGTAATGACCGCCACCATTATTTCTCACAGCTGTACGAATATCGGCAGGTAAGGCGTTGATATTTGAAATCAGCGAGTTCAAATCCTTAGTTTGCAGCTTCGGATATTTCGAAAGCGCATTGTTCAGATTATTGACATAAGCAGCATGATGATTATTCAGGTGAATATACATGGTAGTGCTATCGATATAAGGTTCGAGTGCACCATAACCAAATCCTAAAGCGGGTACTGTGAATTGTGCGGAGGCAAACATTGCTGCCAGCCAGACTGCGATTGTAACTATTATTTGTTTCATTTTTGTTTAAATGTTTAGATATTCAGGATTAGTAAATTTTAGTTCGTTATTGAGATAACAAGCCTGCGAAAACTTTGTTCAAATCAGGAAAGTGGATTTTGGCACATAAAAACCAAGAAAACGCTCAGAAAATTTCACATCAGCAACTTTAGCATGTCATTTTTTTTGTCGTTTTAACCTTTAATTTGTACTTTTCAGAGAGTTTGTACGTTATTCATTTCAGGTAAAATTTCGAACCTACAGTTGCTTAAATACTTATTGTGCCAATGGCAGAAAATAAGTATATTTGCGGGTTAAATTAAGACTTTTCAAATGATTGACTATATAAAAGGTGAAATTGCGGAGCTAACTCCTGCCACAGTGATTATAGAAACAGCCGGAGTAGGTTATTGCATCCACATCAGCCTGCCTACATTTTCGGTGCTTCAGGGTCGTAAAGAAGCCAAACTCTTTGTGTACGAAGTAATTCGCGAAGATGCACATTTGCTTTACGGCTTTACAAATCAGGCTGAGCGACAGTTATTTCTGTTGCTTATTTCGGTGTCGGGTGTGGGTGCCAATACTGCCCGTATGATTATGTCGTCGTATTCGGCAGCCGAAATACAGGAAATGATAGCCACCGGCAATGTAACCGCTCTGAACGCCATAAAAGGCATAGGGGCAAAAACAGCTCAACGCATTATTGTCGATCTGAAAGATAAAATAATGAAAGTGGCAGGCATGGAAAATAATGACCTGCAACTATTTGCCTCCACTGCCAGCCCTGTAAAGGACGAAGCAGTATCGGCGCTTGTGATGCTTGGCTTTGCAGCCAACGCTTCGCAAAAAGTGATCGACAGTATTCTCAAAAAAGAACCAACATTAAAAGTGGAACAACTTATAAAACTTGCGCTTAAAATGCTTTGATAATAAAACGCTGTTTTTGTAAAAACCTGAGCATTTACTTACATACGAAAAATTACGAATCAACATTTTCATTCGTTCAGAATTAAAACACTGCTGTACCGACTTTTTTATGCTAAATATTAAAAGAATAATTCCCTTTCTGATTTTATCCATTATCCTTGCAGGATCGGCTTTTGCCATCAATTCAGTATTGGAAATGCACGAACCGGATGTGACACAGGAATTTGCTGTGCCTGCCCCACCCGATTCAGTGCCTGTATTTCGTCAGAAAAGTTTCGAACACAATACCGCAGCCGACCTGAGCACCAGCTATCCGCTCGAAAAAAGTCAGCCCGAAAATATAAAATCGGTGGTGGAATATGATCCCGCTACAGGAAATTATGTATTCAAAACCTATGCAGGAAGCATGGAAATTGCCACTCCCTTTATGATGACAGGCGAAGAATACAATAATTTTTCGGCTAAAAGGGAAATGCAGGATTACTGGAAAGAAAAAAACGCTTCAGCCCCGGTCAACAACGAAGATAAGTTTTCGGTATCCGATATGAAATTCAACATTGGCCCGGCCGATAAAGTATTTGGCCCGGGTGGTGTGCAGATTAAAACGCAGGGCTCGTCGGAAATTATTCTGGGCGTAAAGCACAACCGCGTTGAAAATCCGGCACTTACCGAACGTCAACGATCGAATTTCGTGCCTCAGTTTGATATGAAAATTCAGTTGAACGTAAACGGTTCGGTGGGCGACAAGGTGAACTTCGGAATGAATTACAACACCGAATCGTCGTTCGAATTCGACCAGCAAATGGTGAAACTGGCTTACAAAGGCAAGGAAGACGATATTATCAAAAACATACAGGCCGGTAATGTGAGCATGCAACTCAATAGTTCGCTCATCAGTGGAAGCACAGCTCTTTTCGGGATAAAAACTGACCTGCAATTTGGCAAACTCAGTATTTCGGCAGTGGCTTCGCAACAGGAATCGGAAACAAAAACCGTAAGTTCCAAAGGCGGCGCGCAAACTACCGAATTTGAGGTGAATGCGGACAACTACGACGAAAACCGTCACTTTTTTATAGGTCACTTCTTCCGCGAAAATTTTGAAAGTTCAGTAAGCAAATTACCTGTGATTACCTCTGGGGTCACTGTCAACCGTGTGGAAGTATGGATTACTAACAAAAGAGCAAATTACGATCAGGCGCGTAACATTGTGGCTTTTATGGACCTGGGTGAAGCCGATAGAATCGACAATTCGCACTGGACAAAAAATCCGGCAATGACTATCCCGTCCAACAATGCCAACTCACTTTACACCGAAATTACCGGAGTACCCAATGTCAGAAATATTCAAATGACCAATTCTGTGCTGAACGATAATTTTGGCTCGTTTGGCGTTTCGGGTGGCGAGGATTACGAAAAGATTGAAAGTGCCCGCAAACTCGACCCGTCAGAATATACGCTAAACAGCGACCTCGGTATCATATCGTTGAAGTCGGCACTAAACCCGGACGAAATTCTCGGGGTGGCCTACGAATACAATTACAGAGGTAAAATATATCAGGTAGGTGAATTTTCGACCGATCCTATCGAAGCTCCGAATGCACTTGTTGTAAAATTGCTGAAAGGAACCACACAATCGCCTCAGCTGGCTATTTGGGATTTGATGCTCAAAAACGTGTACTATCTTGGTTCAATGCAAATACAAAAGGACAATTTCAATCTGCGCATTGTATACCGCAACGACTCGGTTGGTACCGACATGCAATATCTGACCGAAGGTGGTCCGGATGTAAAAAACAAACTGTTGCTCAGGGTTATGAATCTCGACAGACTCGATGTAAAAAACAACGAGAATGCAGATGGAATTTTCGACTATATCGAAGGCATTACTGCCTTGTCGTCGTCAGGGCGCATTATGTTTCCTGTGCTCGAACCATTTGGCAAACATTTAAAGGAAAAATTCGGACCCGGATTCGAAACTGTGGCCGACAAATACATTTTTCAGGAACTATACGATTCGACACTTGTGGTCGCTCAGGAATTGAGCGAAAAAAACAAGTTCCGTCTGGTCGGCGAATATAAATCATC
>JAGPIU010000109.1 GCA_018054805.1 Paludibacter sp.
GGACGAATAGCACCTGAAACGGTATCGCCTGTTTTTAGTCCGAAAAGTTTAATTTGCGATTGCGACACATAAATATCGTCGGGCGAAGCAAGGTAATTGTAATCTGCCGAACGGAGGAATCCGTAACCATCCTGCATCATTTCGAGCGTTCCGGTGCCTTCAAGTATACCATCGAAGTCAAATTGTTTTTCCTGTTTTTCGTTGCGTGGCTGAAATTTATTACGATTTGCGTTATTGTTCTGTTGATTTCCGTTTGCCTGACCGTTTGGTTGAACATTGTTCTTCGGTTGACGCGAATCCACAGTTACTACTTTTTTGTCAGTCGCTTCTGAAACTTCTACAATTTCAGTTACAGGTGCTTCGTTTAAACTTTCAACTTCAGGCTCTACTGTAAGTGGTTCGTCGTTGATAATAAGTTCAGCAGCTGGCTGTTCAATAACGGGTTTGCGTTTTTCCAGCACAATTTTTTTTACATTGACCGGTTTTGCTTCAACAGTAGTTTCAACAGCTTTTTCGGCAACCACAGCTTCTTCTGTCAAAGCAGGTTGAGCCTGCACCGGAGCTTTTTTGCCTTTAGGAGCTTTTGTATTATTTTTCTTCTGCGGATTCTGATTTTGTTTCTTTTCAGTATTTGCAGCTTCAATAATTACTTCTTCGGGAGCTTTCTCTGCCGAAACTGCGACTTTAGGGGTTACTACAATTTCTGTTTTCGAGTCTTTTTCCGGTTGTTTTTCTTTTTGTGGTGCTTCTGCCTGATTGGTTGGCTTTGTATCCGGTTTTTTCTTAACCGACACACGAAGACGTTTTTTGCGGTCTACATCTGGTTTATCGGCCGTTTTTCTTTGTGCATTGACAATGGCCTGTTGGTCGAGAATGTCGTACACAAGTTGTTCTTTTTTAGTGGAACCCGAAACTTTAAGTCCCAACTCGGTAGCAATGTCCTTCAATTCGGACAGTTCTTTCGCATTAAGTTGCAAAATGGTGTAATTACTCATAAAATGATGATATACGTTTAAAGAGGGAATTTTCCCATGAGAGGGAAATTAACGTCGTAGTGAATGTGTTTAATAGTTGATTTTGTGAAACAACAGCAGGAGGCCGTTGCCTTATTGAAAACTTGTACAAAAATACAATTAAAATTTTGAATATACAAAATGCATTGATTTTTTTTATACTACTAACCGACAAAAAAAAGTTTGAATTAGTTTTTATAGCTTTTTTAGATTCCTCACTATGTTCGAAATGACAGACAATCAATACAAAGCATTGTCATTCAGTGCGTAGCGAAGAATCAAGAAGCTTAGTCGGTCAGTAGTGATTTTTTTATATGTAAATCAATGTAAATTTAGTCTACAACACTTCAATCTCAAGTATTTCAATAGTTTTATCAGTTACAGCATAGCGATTGTCAACTCTGTGTCCAACTACCCAAACAATTTCGTTGTTTGACACAAGTACAAAAGTCTTTTCCTTTTGATTTGCATTCAGTTTAATATCCGTGAAAAAATCGCTTAGCTTTTTTCGACCTTTCATACCAAAAGGAACAAAGCTGTCGCCGGTTTTTACACGTCGCAGTTCAAGCGGATATTTCAATAATCCGGCATCTACATGTGCACATTGCGACGAACGCATAATTTGGTACTCAGCAGTCTTCGTAAGTCGTTTAAAGCCAAGCGAAACAGGCTCGAATATCTTTTTAGTATTTTCGAAAATTAGTTCTTCGCATTCATTTTTAGAAGATAATTTACTAATAATAAAATATTTGCGATCTTTAATGGCTTTATGTGTGGAAGTGTACCATATTTTACCCGAAATACCTTTGAGGCTATTTAAAATACCTTTAATCTGATCGGAATTAAACCCGAATTCCCTGCAAAATTCATATAAAAGAGTTTCTTTTTGAGCTTCATTTTTTAAAAGTTCTATATCAATAAAAAAATCATCATTCTTCTTTTCAACAATTAAATCCCTTTTCTCTTGCACAAATTGTTCATAAATACTGAAAGCATTCCTGAGTCTTTCAGCATTTTCGTTCAGTGTTTGCACTACCGAAGGATTAATTTCAGACAATAGAGGTATAATGAGATTTCGTAGCTTATTGCGCTGATATTCGTTTTCGTGATTAGTCGAATCTGTGACAAATTCAATATTGTTAGTTTGCGCATAATCCTCTATGTCTTTTCGCCTTACACAAAGCAATGGCCTGACTATATTTCCGTTCTTTGGACTGATGCCTGTAAGCCCACGAATTCCGGTTCCACGAACCATATTCAACAACAGTGTTTCAGCACTATCATCGGCATGATGGGCCACAGCAACAGCCACAGAAGATGTTTTTTTACGAATTTCCTCAAACCAGTTGTACCTGAGTTCACGGGCAGCCATTTCAATCGAAATTTTATTCAATTTTGCATATTCAATTGTATCAAAATCAACGGAGTAAAGATCTATGATATGTTTCGAACAATAATTGCGAACAAAAGACTCATCACGATCCGACTCTTCCATTCTCAGGTGAAAATTGCAATGTGCAGCAATACATCGATAACCCAATTGCAGAAGTACGTGTAGCAACACCATCGAATCGGCTCCGCCACTCAGTCCCACTACCACCAGACTTTTTTCGGGAAGTAGTTTCTCTGTTTCAATAAAGCTTTTTATTCTGTTTAACATGCTTATAAGCCGATTTTTCAATTATCTTTGTTTCCTGAAACATTCATTGTTCGCAAAGTTATTAAAAATACAGCAAACTATTGCTTAAAACAAACCATGTGCTATTAAAATGCTGTAGCAAAGTTGAAATTTAGTAAAAAATGAATACATATCCCGAGGCTATACAATACCTGTACGACAGACTTCCCGTTTTTCATCACATAGGTGGTGCTGCCTACAAACCCGGACTCGACAATACCATTAAACTGCTGAATGCTTTTGGCAATCCACAAAGCAAATTCAAATCCATTCATATTGCCGGCACAAACGGAAAAGGCTCTGTATCAAATATGTTATCAGCAGTTTTTCAATCGGCAGGCTACAAAACAGCCCTTTACACCTCACCACATTTAGTGGATTTTGGCGAACGAATTCGCATTGATGGACAAATGATTTCGCAGGATTATGTGGTTGATTTCGTGAATCGATATCAATCGGTATTTGACGAAATTCAGCCTTCATTTTTCGAAGCAACCATGGCTATGGCTTTTTGTTATTTTGCTGACATGCAGGTGGATATCGCAATTATTGAAACCGGACTTGGAGGCAGACTCGACAGTACCAATATTATTTCGCCACTCTTATCGGTCATCACCAATATAAGTTTCGATCATGTGGCTTTTCTGGGCGATACGCTCGAGAAAATTGCATTTGAAAAAGCAGGAATTATTAAACCCGGAATTCCGGTTGTAGTAGGAGAGTGGCTACCCGAAACAAAACCTGTATTTGAAAAAACAGCTATACAGAAAAACGCTCCCTTACATTTTTCAAATGAAAAATTTGAGACATATAAAATTGAAAATCAAAAACTTATCACATATTCTGCAATAGGAAAAATAGTTTCCGACCTTTCGGGGAAATATCAATTACGGAATCTCAGTACTGTTCTTAAAGTACTGGAGGTATTTCGTGAAAATTATTCCGGTGAATATTGCATTGGGAATGATGCCATTTTGTACGGTCTTGAAAATGTATGCGCACTTACAGGACTTCAGGGACGCTGGCAAACCTTACAATCTCAGCCTAAAGTAATCACCGATACCGGACATAACGAAGCCGGAATCGCTTTTGTTTGTGAGCAACTTCAGCAACAAAATTTCGAAACTTTGCGTATTATTATTGGTTTTGCCAACGACAAGGATATTACCAAAATCCTAAAACTACTGCCTGCTCAAGCAAAATATTATTTTACGCAGGCCAATGTACAACGTGCAATGAAGGCCGATGAACTCAAACAAAAAGCATTAAGTATTGGTTTAACCGGAAATGCATATATTTCAGTTAGAGAGTCAGTTGAAGCCGCATTAAACGAAGCTGCCCCCGAAGATCTTATCTTTATCGGAGGCAGTAATTTTGTGGTGGGCGAAGCCATACCTTTGTTCGAAAAATAGAGCTATACTAATTCAGGCAGTCTTTACTTTATATCTTGCGCTGGCTTTACCTTTTACAATATTGGTGAGTTTCGATTTCAGAAGCTGACGACGAATTGGCGAAACTTTATCGGTAAAAAGATTGCCTTCCAAATGATCATATTCGTGTTGTACAACGCGGGCTTTATACCCTTCAAAATCAGCAATATGTTCATTAAAATCCTCATCAAGATATTTTATTTTGATTTTTTCGGAACGCATTACCGATTCGTATATACCCGGAATACTTAAACAACCTTCTTCAGCTGTAACTTTCGAGTCACCAAACTCCAGCATCTCGGGATTAATCATGGTAATCTTAAAACTACCCAATTCGGGATCATCTTCTTTAAAAGGAGCCAAATCAATAATCAAAAGGCGAATAGCTTTTCCAATTTGTGGAGCTGCAAGACCCACTCCTTCAGCATGATACATGGTATCGTACATATTGCTGATAAGTTCTTTCAACCCGGGATAATCTTTGTCAATTGGTTCAGCCACTTTTCTCAATACAGCTGTTCC
>JAGPIU010000110.1 GCA_018054805.1 Paludibacter sp.
GTTTTAGCCGGAATCTTTACATTATTCAGGTCAATAACTTTTCCTGACGTAATTTCTGTAGCTTTTGTTTTACCACCCAGCATTTCAGCGAAGCGCTTCATTTCCAATTCTTTTTCTACTTCATTATTATTCGTCATTACCATTACAGTCTTCTCATTGTTGTAACGGAAATACACATAAATGCCATCCTGTGGAATAAACTGCTTCATACGACCACTTTGCAACACAGTATTGTTTTTACGATAATGCAAAAGTTTTTTCAAATAGTCGAACACTTCGTTTTCAGCATCTGTGCGACCGGCTCGTGTAAAAGCATTGCGCGTGTCTTCTTTCCAGCCACCGGGGAAATCGAAACGGTGACCTTCGTAAGTGCCGGCTATGCCTTCGAGCATTATTTCGGTGCCATAATAAATCTGCGGATATCCACGCGTAGTCATCAACATGGCCAAACCCATTTTATATTTACGCACATCGCCTTTTACAGCAGTCGAAAAGCGATCGATATCATGATTATCCAGAAAATTCATCAACAAATTGGTATTGGCATACACAAAATCCTGCGCATAATGAGCATAATAGCGCGCCATGCCGCTTTCCCATCCTTCAGATTGATTAATGGCTTCGTGCAACACATCTTTCAGCAGAAAATCCATCACACTTGGCAAACGCGAATCAAATCCATCCTTATTGTTGTTTCCCGACTGATAATAAGCTGTTTCGGCAGGCGTTTTCACCCAGCACTCTCCCACTACATTCATATTCGGATATTCATCGCGAATGGATTGTATAAATTTTGCTGCCAATTTTATATCGTTGTATGGATACGTATCCACCCGAAGTCCGGCCACATACGAACGTTCAATCCAGAACACATAAGCCTGAAGCAAATAATCGAACACCAACGGATTGTTCAGATTGAAATCGGGCATATTGGGCGCAAACCATCCTTTTGTAAGACGTGTCAGATCAGCTTCCGACCGATGCGGATCGGTCCAGGCTGTCATGCGATAATTCGACGAAGTAAACTGAGGCCATTCGTTGAACCAGTCGGCCGAGGGTTTACTTTGCAGCCACCAGTGCGCACCGCCACAATGATTGGGAACCACATCGAGAATGTATTTTATGCCATTGTCATGACAAAGTTTGGTCATACGCACAAAATCGTCGTTAGTGCCCATACGCGGGTCAATTTTGTAATAATCGGACACCGCATAATGATGATAAGAATATTGCGTATCGTTATTATCAAAAAAAGGTGTGGTCCACAAAGCAGTTACACCCAAATCGGCCAGATACGGAATTTTAGAAATAATGCCTTCAATATCACCACCATGCCGTTTACCCAAATCCATACGATTCACTCCCTGATGATAGCCTTTTATAGAATCGTTTGCCGGATTTCCATTCACAAACCTGTCGGGCATAAGCAGATACACCGCATCAGCTTCAGAGAAACTTTTGCGCAATGCCGAACCCTCGCGGCGCGCCTTAAGTTCGTAAGCAATAGTTTGTTTCTTCTTGCCACGACTAAGTACAATATTCATTGTGCCGGGTTTTGCATTTTCATTTATCGCAAGATACAAAAATGCATAATCGGGATTATCGGTCAGCACTTTACGTTTCAGCGTAACGCCTTCATAATCCACTGTAACAATGGCATCGCTTATTTTCGGGCCGAACAACATCAACTGTAATTCATTGTGCTGCATACCCGTCCACCAATTCGTTGGCTCCAGACGGCTCACCCATGTCTTTGTTTTGGCATTTGCCCCAAACGATAAAACAAAAAAGTTCAACAAAAAAACTGTAATAATAAAATTTCTTCTATTCATATTCAAAACATTAATATTTACAATATTGGTTCAATAAGTGCAACAACATCTCATTTTCCTTTTCGGTTGATAGTTGCGATTTTTCAGTTATTGCCATGCATATATTATTCCATGCATGTAAATGTGCATCGAACAAAGCATTCCAGCCACTCTGCCGTGCAAACAGCGAAAGCTCACAGGCACGCTCGGCAAGTGTATTGCGTGGAAATTCAGAAGAATTCAGCAAAACTACATATTTATATAATGTCAACCGGTCGCCGCTACGCACATCGGCTCCAACCGAATATCCGGCTACCTTTTCCTTTTCAATTTTGGCCGCAATACTTTTTATCTCTTCATTATTTTTAAAAAATGAATACGACATTGCCGGACAGGTATGAAAATCGTGAAGGCGAACCTGTGTCCATATATGCGCCACATCGCGCTGAGTGCGCGTTTGAAGCACATTCCATCGCAGCTGATTGAGTTTAGTGTAATCATTCGTCACATCGCCATTGAGCACCGGCATCAACGAAATGCGTCCTTCGAAATTCAGACTTCTGATGTTATAACTTATCACAGCTGTATGAAGTTCGTCGAAACTGATAAACCTCTTGGTACTAATGTTTATCTGATGTCCGCGCGGCGTTTCCAAATCAAAAATCCGCTCAAGCGAGGCTTCACGCACATTCAGCACCTGACTGTAATTCGTAACCTTACTTACATTGAGGTCCACAATTTCGTCATTCAGCCTTAGCACTATCGAAGTCCAGTCGGGCGTATTGATCATCATTTTGGCAAACGGATTGTAGGGCATTTTCCAGGCTCCGGAATTTTCGAAAATCGAGTCGTCAAGTCCTTTAGTGTACGAACCCGACACTGTTTCGCCCGAGAAAAACTCCTCAAAATTCCCCTGCTGAAACATTTTTCCGTTTCCGAGCGAAAAAAGCGTTTCGGAATCCGAAGATTTTCGCTGCAAAAAATCTGTTTCTATAAGATTTCCGGCTTCATTCTGAATGATATTTTTCATCTGTTTATTTTTTCATTTTTATGATTTGTCAGTTGGAACTCGCCAATGATAATCATCTCTTTGTGTGAGTTATTGCTCATGGCTCGTTTCATATATTCCTTTTTTATTTTCAACAACTCCTAAGTGATGGGTATGTGATAATACTGTGATAGTACTGTGATTTGTAAGTGAATTGTCTGTGATTCTCTGTGATTTCTCTGTGATTGTAAGTACTTTCTCTGTGTTTGTAAGTGATTTTACTTTTCTGAAACACATTCTCATCTGCATTTTTTCTACCTGCGGTTCTTTTTCTTTATCTGATAAGGATCGTCTTTATCCTCCACAATCAAAGTCAGAACACCTGCAATAATCATAGCCACACCTCCGAACACAAGCGTATAAATAGCCTCACCACCAAACAAATGCTTGGTAACACTACCCAAAATTGACGCCGCCAGAATCTGCGGAAGTACAATGAAAAAATTGAAAATACCCATATACACACCCATTTTGGCAGCCGGAAGTGCTCCGGTTAGCATAGCATAGGGCATCGACAAAATACTTGCCCAGGCAATACCTACTCCGAACATACTCACCAACAACATATCGGGATTTTTAAATACATACATCGATATCAAACCCAAACCGCCAATAATAAGCGCAACCAAATGTGTCATTTTCCGTGAAATTTGCTTTGCTACTACCGGAAGTAAAAATGCGACCATAGCAGCAAACAGACTGTAAGCTCCGAAAAGCACGCCTGTCCAGTTGGCTCCTTCGTTGTACAAAGCCGAAGCCGAATCGGTTGTTCCATAATGATAAGCCGTCACAGCCGAAGTAGTATAAATCCACATTGCAAAAAGCGACAACCAGGTAAAAAACTGCACCACTGCAAGTTGTCCCATTGTGCGTGGCATATTCATCAGGTCGGTTATAATCTCCGTAAGTCCGTTATGCTTTTCGTCGCGTTGCATGCCGGCCACCGCAAAAAACATCAAAGCCACCAGTAAAAAAATACCGGTAAGAATATAAATCTGCACATCGAGCGACAGGAAATAAACCAAACCTCCGATAGCTATTGCCAGTGTAGCAAAAAATAATCCAAAATTCACAAACCTTCCAACGGGAATTTCTTTTGCAGCAGGCATTTCAGCTACGTTTGCAGCAGCATTTTCATGTTTTTCAAAATTTGCAAGTTCTTCGGGCGAATATTCTTTTGTACTGAAAATAGTAACCAATACCGAAACAAAAAAGACCACACCGCCAATATAAAACGACCAGCGAACAGTATCCGGAATCAATTCATCGCCCTGAGGCACATTCGCAATTCCAAACCAGTTAGCCAGCACATAAGGCAATGCCGAGCCCGCCACAGCACCCAGTCCGATAAAGAAACTCTGCATCGAAAAACCCAGTGTACGCTGTTCCGAAGGCAACATGTCGCCCACAAAAGCACGGAAAGGTTCCATCGAAATATTAATCGACGCATCCATTATCCAGAGCGTACCGGCAGCAATTAGCCAGGTCGACGAGTTGGGCATAAAAAGTATGGCCAGCGAAGCAAAAATAGCCCCGAAAAGAAAGAATGGTTTTCGGCGTCCCAGACGCGTCCATGTTTTATCGCTCCAATGACCTATAATAGGTTGAATAATCAATCCCGTAACAGGAGCAGCCAGCCACAACACCGGAATCTGATCAATCTCAGCACCCAGCGTTTCAAAAATACGGCTCACATTCGCATTCTGCAAAGCAAACCCAAACTGAATACCCAAAAATCCAAAACTCATGTTCCAGATTTGCCAAAAGCTTAGACGAGGTTTC
>JAGPIU010000111.1 GCA_018054805.1 Paludibacter sp.
AACGATTCGACGCATTCAAAAAACAGTTTGGAGAAAACATTCCACGGCCACCACACTGGGGAGGTTTTGTGGTAAAGCCGGACACTTTCGAATTCTGGCAGGGACGCCCCAGCCGCCTGCACGACCGCTTATTTTACACACAGCAAAACAATGAATGGAAAATGGAACGGTTGGCTCCATGAGTTTTTCAGCTTCACAGTTTATCAAATCAAACTAAATCAAAAAAAAACTATCCTTTATCTTTCAAAAAAAACTTCTCTACGAAGCAAATTCAAAATTGGCTAAATTGGAAATAATGTTATATTTGCAAAAACAAATCTGCATATTATTATGATTAAACTATTTATTGACTTTAGTTCGAACGATCTATTCAAGCAGTTTTTTGGCTCATCAGAAGTCCTGAGCACGCTCGCTACAAATTGGATACTGGTATTTATAGTGACTGTAGCGCTCTGTTTTTTTGTGGGCGAAATAACCCGCAATCTTAGTCAGGTCGACAAAGTATGGAGTATTATGCCCATTGTGTACAGCGCGTATACGCTGTCTGCCTTTCCCACATCGGCAAGGGTATGGATGATGTCTGGTCTGGTCACTTTCTGGGGCTTAAGACTCAGTTATAATTTTTACAGGAAAGGCGGCTACCACATCATACCCTGGAAAGGAGAAGAAGATTATCGCTGGGCTGTACTTCGCGAAACACCGGTTCTGAAAGACAAATGGAGAGTCACCCTTTTTAATCTGATTTTCATTTCGTTTTATCAGCAGTTACTTATTTTGCTCTTTTCATCTCCGCTACTTTTGGCTGCTCAGCATGCCGAAACTGCACTGACCACTACCGATATATTTGCTGCAATATTTATGTTTGCCTTTATAATGATCGAAACGCTTGCCGATAATCAGCTATTCAGCTTTCATTTACAGAAAAAACAAAAAGCTCCGCACGATGGGCGTTTCCCAGACTCCCTGAAAAATGGTTTTATGACCGAAGGACTTTGGAAATACGTGCGTCATCCTAATTTTGCTGCCGAACAATCCATTTGGGTATCATTCTACTTTTTTGGAGTTGCCGCATCGGGCCAATGGATTAACTGGACCATCAGCGGACCGGTATTGCTGATACTTTTATTTTTAGGAAGCTCAGAATTTACCGAAAGCATCAGCAAGAAGAAATATCCTGCATATCAGCAATACAAAAGCAAGCTACCACGCTTTATACCTATCAGGCTCAGGAACAGGGAATAAGTTGTCATCAGCGTTTATTTCAAAAAAAAACACACACAACACAGCGAATTATGAAACAAAGCATCATTATTTTGCTTATAGCAATAGTCACAATGGGCTGTTTTGCTCAAAAGTTCGATAAGCGATTGGCTAAAAAACTCGGAGCCGACGAATATGGCATGAAAAACTATGTGTTGGTAATTTTAAAAACAGGCGAAACTACAATCTCCGACAAACAGCAACGCGACAGCATTTTTACAGGACATATGAAAAATATCGGACGCATGGCTGATGCAGGTCTGCTGATTTCGGCCGGACCAATTGCCAAAAACGAACGACAGTATCGGGGTATTTATATATTCGATGTAAAAACAATTGCAGAAGCCGAAACACTAGTGTCAACCGATCCCGCAGTGATATCGGGCCTGCTGGCAGCTGAATATTTTTCGTGGTACGCTTCGGCTGCACTGCCTTTGCACAACAAATATCACAGGAGAATTCAAAAGAAAGGTTTTTGACATATAACCCACAAAACAATTAAAAATGGCAGCACTAAAAACCCAACCCACTCAAATAGATGTAGCAGAATTTATCCGCACTTTTGCCGATAGCGAACAAAAGCAAAAGGACAGCTTCGAACTGATAGAAATTATGCGCAAAGCAACCGGCTGCGAACCGCAAATGTGGGGTCCGAGCATGATTGGATTCGGGAAATATCATTACAAATCGGAGCGTAGCCGCCAGGAAGGCGATTGGCCACTTGTGGGTTTTTCACCCCGCAAAGCAGCTATTTCGCTTTATGTTTTTTCGGGAATGCCCGAACACGAATACTTACTCGAAGGTTTGGGAAAATTCAAAAAAGGAGCAGCCTGCATTTATGTAAAAAAACTTTCGGATATAAGCGTACCTGTACTAAAAGAAATAATGAAAACAACCATCGCTTTTTTGAAAGAACGTTATGGGTAAAAATAATAAATGGTCGGAAGCACTTGTTTTGCTGGCCGATATACTTGCCAAAACCGAGCTTGAACACAGCATAAAATGGGGGGCCGACACTTACACTTTCAACGGAACCAACGTTGTGGCGTTTCATGGCTTCAGGGATTTTTTTTCGCTTTGGTTTCATAATGGTGTATTTATGAGCGATCCCTACAAAGTACTGCTGACTGCTTCGGAAGGCAAAACCAAATCACTGCGACAATGGCGCTTTACATCAATAGCACAAATTGACGAAGCCAAAATTCTGCAATATGTGAGCGAAGCCATTGAAATTGAACAACAGGGATTGCGTTTGGCTCCTGAAAAACCAAAGGCAATTGAGATTCCTGAAGAACTCGAGAAAACTTTCGGAGCTCAACCCGACCTGGAAGAGGCTTTCAACAAACTCAGCCCCGGAAAACAAAAGGAATACTGCGAATACATTGCCTCTGCAAAACAGGAGGCCACGCGCATTTCACGTTGGGAAAAATGCATGCCTCTGATTCTGAATGGCAGCGGGCTGAATGATAAATACAGAAAGAATTGTTGAGATAATTATAACTTCATTGGGATTGATTTTGTGAATATCAATGTCGGTTTACCAAAATCTGATTCATTTTTCACAAAATCAACCCATTAGTTCGTAAGGAAGGCCATCCTCAAAACAGCAAAAATACACTAAAATACAACCTATTGCATATTTTCTGCAAATTAAATCGTATCTTTGCGACCGAAATTTAATAGTTTAAAAAGATAAATGTAATTTTATGAACGTAGTTACAAAAACCATCACATTGGGTGATGGACGTGAAATTACCATCGAAACCGGTAAGTTGGCCAAACAGGCTGATGGTTCGGTGATGGTTCGCATGGGTAACACCATGTTGCTGGCCACTGTTTGCTCTGCTAAAGATGCAGTTCCCGGCACCGACTTTATGCCACTTTCGGTGGAATATAAAGAAAAATACGCTGCATTTGGTCGTTTCCCCGGAGGTTTCCTCAAACGCGAAGGCCGTGCTTCTGATTATGAAATCCTTATTTGCCGTATTGTCGACCGCGCTTTGCGTCCTTTGTTTCCGGATGATTATCATGCTGAAACATTCGTGACCATTAATCTGGTTTCGTCCGACGGTATTGACATGCCTGATGCCTTAGCTGGTTTGGCTGCTTCTGCTGCTTTGGCAGTATCGGATGTGCCTTTCAACGGACCTATTTCTGAAGTACGTGTTGCCCGTATCAATGGCGAGTTTGTGGTGAATCCCACTTTCGCTCAGCTCGAAACTGCCGATATGGACATTATGGTAGCTGCTACCCTCGACAACATCATGATGGTGGAAGGCGAAATGAAAGAAGTGAGCGAAGAAGATTTGCTTGCTGCCATGAAAGTGGCTCACGAAGCTATCAAAGATCATTGCAAAGTGCAGATTGAATTGATGGAAGCTGTGGGTAAAACCAAAAAACGTGAATATTGCCACGAAGAAAATGACGAAGATCTGAAAAAAGATATCTGGGCAAAAACTTACGATAAAGTGTACGAAGTTGCAAAATCGTGCAACCCTAACAAACACGAACGTATCGAAAACTTTGAAGCTATCAAAGCTGAATATATTGCTGCTCTCGATCCTGAAGAAGCTGCTGCAAAAAAAGCACTTATCAGCAAATACTACCACGATGTGGAAAAAGAAGCAATGCGTCGCTCTATTCTCGACGAAGGCAAACGTCTCGATGGTCGTAAAACCACCGAAATTCGTCCTATCTGGTCGGAAGTGGATTATCTGCCCGGAGCTCACGGCTCTGCAGTGTTTACACGCGGCGAAACTCAGTCGCTCACAACTGTGACCCTGGGTACAAAAATGGACGAGAAAATTGTGGACGATGCTCTTTTCAAAGGCAAAGAACGCTTCCTTCTTCACTACAACTTCCCACCATTCTCCACAGGCGAAGCGCGTGCTTCACGCGGAGTGGGTCGTCGCGAAGTAGGTCACGGAAACCTTGCCCTTCGTGCATTGAAAAACATGATTCCTGACAATTATCCTTATGTGGTACGCGTGGTGTCTGACATTCTGGAGTCGAACGGCTCTTCGTCGATGGCTACCGTTTGTGCCGGCACTCTGGCTTTAATGGATGCAGGTGTTGAAATCAAAAAACCGGTATCGGGTATTGCTATGGGTCTTATCTCGGAAAATAAAGGAACAAACTTTGCTGTACTTTCGGACATTCTCGGCGACGAAGATCACCTTGGCGACATGGACTTCAAAGTAACCGGAACCAAAGATGGTATCACTGCCACTCAGATGGACATTAAAGTCGATGGTCTTTCGTACGAAATTCTCGAAACTGCATTGCGTCAGGCAAAAGAAGGTCGCATGCACATTCTTGGTAAAATCCAGGAAACGCTTGCCGGACCACGCGAAGACCTCAAACCTCATGCTCC
>JAGPIU010000112.1:0-3182 GCA_018054805.1 Paludibacter sp.
TGGTGGCTACGACCAATCCAAGCATCGAAAATGTGAAGAGCGACAGGAATGCATAGTATCGTTCGAAACCTTTTTCACCTTTCATATATCCAAGGCTGTAAATATGAACCATAAGCGATACTGTGGAAATCACCACGAGCATCATTACCGAGATAGGATCGAGCAGAATACCCAGATTGATGTGAAGTATATCGTTGAACTTAAGCCAAACGACTTCGAAAGCAGTGATTTTCTGGTATGCGCCATTAATGTTGGCACTACTGAAGTATTCCCAGGCAGTATAATATGACAGTGCGGTCACAGTACCAAGCACCAAAGTTCCTATTGTGCCTGCCACACGTGGCTTCCATTTGGTGTCCATAAGTCCGAGCACCACAAAGCTCAGCAGCGGAAGAATAAGTATGAATAGCGTATATTCCATATTATGTGTTATTCTGATTTACAATTTAAATATTTACAATCCGCCACGGCGGACAAGTTTTACAATTGCCGGGTGATTATTGCATTGTAATTGCTGACTGTATTATTGTTTCGGTAATATCAATCCGTATTTTATTCTTCTTTTGTGTCCTGAAGTTCCGGCTCCTGAAGTTTATGCAAACTGTCCACTTCCACATTATTGAGGTTGCGGTAAATGTTGATTACAATAGCTATGGCTACAGCCGTTTCGCAGGCGGATATGGCTATGGTAAACAGCGTAAAGAAGAAGCCTTCGAAATGTTCGGGATACAGGTAGCGGTTGAACGCTACAAAGTTTATATCGGCTGAGTTTAATATCAACTCAATGGAAATAAGCACCATCAAAAGGTTTTTACGCGAAAGGAATCCGTAAACGCCGGCAAAAAACATGACCAGACTTACAAAAATGTAAGCTTCCAGAGGTACTATGCCGGAACTGAAATTTGCAAAAAGTGATCCCATTATATTATTGAGTATTTTATTGTAAAACTTGTCCGCCGTGGCGGATTGTAAATTCTTAAATCGTAAATATCCCTATCTTTTTCTTGCTATCATAATAGCACCCACAATACAGGCGAGCAGCAATACACTTATGGCTTCGAACGGTAGTATATATTGATATTTTCCGCTACCCATTAAGGTAATTCCAATTTCCTTCACCGGAATTTCCACATCAGTCGCATAATGGTAAACTGTTTTTACATTTTTGAAAATGATCAATCCGCAAAAAACAGCTCCGCCTATCGACAATACTGTTGCCATTATTCTTTGTACAAGTGGCTCAGGAGTTATATTTTGACCCGGTTTTTGTGTAAGCAAAATGGCAAAAATAAACAATACCATGATGCCGCCGGCATATACCGCAGTCTGAACAGCAAAAAGATAATGGTAGTCCAGCAAAAGATAAAGTCCGGCCGTGGACAACAATACAAAAAGCAGGTATGTGGCCGATCGTATAAGCCGTTTGGAAGTGACAGCCATCACCGAGAATACGGTAATAATAGCTGCAAGAATGTAAAATATAATTTGTTCTGCCATAGAATTCTAATATGCTGATATTTTTATTTTGCCTGAATTATTCTGCTTTGGTTTCTGAGGGTGCGGCTGCTGGCCGGGGTTTCTTTTCTCTTAGTTTCGAGCCTTCGTGGTTGAGCTGTTTCACGAGTTTGCCACGTGTGAATGTTGCATTCTCAAAGTTGTTCGAAAAAACGATGGCATCCGAAGGACATGTCACCACACACAAATTGCAAAACGTGCAGGTGCCAAGGTCGTACACATATCTGTCGAGTGCTTTCTTCTTTTTTCCGTCCGCAGTTTCGTTCATAAGCGAAATAACCTTTATAGTGCCGTTCGGACAGTTCATTTCGCATACCCCGCACGCAGTACAGGCATGTTCGTTATTGTCGTCGTGCGGCATTACAAGCTCGGCTCTGAATCGATCCGAAATGATAAGTGTATCCCTGTTTTCGGGATACTGGCGGGTTACTTTTTTTGTCCACAGTTCTTTCCATGTTACCGAAAGCCCTGTTAAAAGCGATTTTATTCCGCCAAATAAATCGTTTATATATTCTGAAAACGTTCTCATTTTTAATTAAAAATTTCGGTAAGTGTCAGACCTGATAATACCAGAAAAACCATGATTAATATATTTACCAGATTAATGGGTAAAAGATATTTCCATTCCAGATTAAGCAATTGGTCGATGCGCAAACGGGGGAATGACCAACGCACCCATAAACTGAAGAAAATAAGTACGCCTACTTTTCCGAAGAACCAAATGTAGGATGGAATGTACCACATTAGCTGATTGAAACCTTCCCAGCCTGAAATTTGTAAGGGGAGCCAGCCTCCCAAAAATACGGTGGCTGCAATGGCTGCAATGATAAACATATTCAGATATTCGGCCAGATAGAAAAAGCCGAACTGCAATCCTGAATATTCGGTGTGATAGCCTGCTGTAAGTTCCGATTCGGCTTCAGGAAGGTCGAACGGACCGCGGTTGGTTTCTGCGTGTCCCGAAATCAGGTAAATGACAAATGCCACCAGCGACGAAATATGTCCGTTGAATATGTTCCAGCAATAAGTTTGTGTTTCAATCATTTCGCTGAATTGCATAGTGCCCGAAAGTATCACCATTGTCATAAGTGCAAATCCTGCCGAAAGCTCGTAGCTCACAAACTGAGCTCCGCTTCGCATAGCGCCAATCATCGAATACTTGTTGTTGCTCGACCAGCCTGCCAATAGCACCCCAATAATACCGAGCGACGAAACTGCAATGACATAAAATACACCAATATTGAAATCCACAGCCTGAAGCCCCTTGCCAAACGGAATAGCGCCGAAGGTCATCATCGATGCCACAATCATGAAAAAAGGTGCTGTGTAAAACAGAAACTTATCTACGCGGTTGATGTGGATGATTTCCTTGATCAGAATTTTCATAACGTCGGCTACCGTCTGAAAAATCCCAAAAGGACCTACGCGGTTCGGACCGATACGCGCCTGGAAAAAAGCCGTTATCTTGCGTTCCACGTAAATCAGTATCATGGCTATCACCGCATAAGCAGCCAGCAATGCCACAGCCACAAGTACCAGTTGGATAAATATAACCCAGAAGTCGGGCAGAACCGACTTCAGTGCCGAGTCGATCCATGCTGTAAGCCCTGTAAACTCCAAAGGTTGATTGTAATTTTGCTGCATATATGTTTCAAATAACTTTTTTT
>JAGPIU010000112.1:3282-4609 GCA_018054805.1 Paludibacter sp.
ACTCAATACTCAGAACTCAATAGTAAATGTCTTTACCTGTCAATATCCGGAATCACATAATCCATTGAGCCTCCAATGCCAATAAAGTCGGAAATTTTCTCGTCCTTACAAATCAGTGGCATTACCGATACCAGCGCCATTGATGGTGAGCGGAACTTCATACGGTATGGTGTTTTTTCGCCGCGACTTTCAATGTACACGCCAAAAAGTCCTTTGCCGGCTTCTACTCCCTGATAGTATTCGCCTTCAGGAAGTTTAATAATGGCTTTTGTTTTGGCACAATGTTCTCCTTCAGGTATATTGTCGATCAGTTGTTCGATAATGTGCAGCGATTCTTCAATTTCGTCGAGCCTGTTCAGATAGCGGGCATACGAATCGCCTTCGGTGCGAATTATTTCGCGGAATTCCACTTTGTCGTAAAGCGCATACGGATTGTATTTGCGCACATCGCACGACCAACCCGAAGCTCTTCCGGCAGGACCTGTTACTGCGTAGCTGATAGCATCTTTTTTGCTCAGTAATCCCACTTTTTTCATACGTCCGAGCGCTATCACATTGTGCGAAAAGAAGCGGTCGTATTCCTTCAGCTTTTCACGCATGTATGGAATAAAACTTTTTACATCTTTCTGAAAATCATTGTAAATGTCGAACATTACTCCACCCACCACATTCTGATTGATGATAAGTCGACCGCCACAGATTTTTTCAAAAATATCGAGAATTATTTCGCGTTCGCGCATACCATAAATAAATGCAGTAGTCGCGCCAAGGTCATTGGTGTGCGCCGACCATGCAAGCAGGTGCGAGTCGATACGGTTCAGCTCGTCCATAATGGTGCGGATATATTGCGCACGTTCGGGCACTTCTATGCCGGCTGCTTTTTCCACGCACATACACAGCGCGTGGCGGTTTATATTGGCCGACAAGTAGTCGAGTCGGTCGGTAAAATGCAGAATTTGTGGATAGGTGAGGTTTTCGCTCAGTTTTTCTATTCCGCGATGAATGTATCCGCTGTGTACGTCAATTTTCCTGACTGTTTCGCCATCGAGTGCCGTGCGAAAGTGCATTACTCCGTGCGTTGATGGGTGTTGCGGTCCGATGTTGATAATATAATCGTCCTCCTCAAAAATCCGGACTGTTTCTTCAATAAGTTCTCCATTGGCAGTTTCGCGAATTACAGGCGCAGTATCCACAATTTCGCGGCTCACCACCGAAACAGGGTTCAGTTCAGGATTTGGATCGTAGTCTTTTCGGAGTGGATAGCCTACCCAGTCGTGGTTGAGGAAGAATTTACGCATGTCGGGGTTGTTGATAAATCGGATGCCCA
>JAGPIU010000113.1:0-2438 GCA_018054805.1 Paludibacter sp.
CATACTTCTATCGTACAACCAGTTACGCACATTTGCAACCAAACCGTACAACCACGAAAAAGGAACTAATATGTAGAATAAAAACTGTTTCAAACCAATCTGTTTTTTAGGGGAATCACAAAGATACAATATTTTAAATTATCAGCAAATGACAGCTTATTTCAATATAAAAAAACAATATCAACAAGCGCTATACTCAATTGCGGATAAATTATACAAGTGTAACGTCAGAATTGCTCCTTTAGTTTGCAACTACACTAAATCGCCTGCAGAGAGTAGCAGAAATAGGACTTTGAATAATTAAAGAAATTTTTCAGTAATAGACTGTAAATTTCAAGGTTATTCCGAATTAATTTGGTAATTTTGCGGACGATTTAAAAAGGCTGCTGAGCGACAGATCACCCTACAAGAGAATTCAAATTAATAAACTAATATACAGTTATTTGAAAGCTTATATCAAATAACAAATCAACAAAAAATGCTATGCTGAATTATAAATTTGTAAGTGCCGAAGAGGCTGCAAGTTATGTGAATCACGGAGACATTTTGGGATTCAGCGGATTTACTCCCGCAGGTTGCCCGAAAGAAGTGCCCACAGCCATTGCCAAACGTGCTGAAGCTTTTCATGCCGAAGGTAAGGAATTTAAAATTGGTATGTACACCGGAGCTTCAACCGGCGACTCGCTCGATGGCGCTCTGGCCCGTGCGAATGCTATTTTGTTCCGCACACCTTACCAGTCGAACAAAGACCTGCGTAATGCGCTAAACTGCGAACGTGCTCCTTATTTTGACATGCACTTGTCGGCTCTGGCTCCTCACCTGCGTTTCGGATTTATGCCCAAACCACGCATTGCCGTGATTGAAGTATGCGATCTGACCAACGATGGCGAACTGATTCCTACCACAGGTGTAGGTATCACTCCTACTCTGTGTAATCTGGCCGACTACATTATTGTGGAATGGAACCACAATCACCCGAAAGAATTGCGTGGTTTCCACGACATTTTCGAACCTCTCGATCCTCCTCACCGCAAACCACTTACATTGCTTACACCAAGCGATCGCATGGGAACGCCTTATGTAAAAGTGGATCCTAAAAAAATTCTTTGCGTAGTGGAAACACACCGCGACGATGAAGTAGGTGGCTTTACTCCAACTGATGAGGTGACTGACAAAATTGGTCAGAATGTAGCAAACTTCTTAGCCAACGAAATTAAATCGGGTCGCATTCCTAAAGAATTCCTTCCTATCCAGTCGGGTGTGGGAAATATTGCGAATGCTGTAATGGCTTCATTGGGTACAAATCCCGAAATTCCAAATTTCGAAATGTACACTGAAGTTATTCAGGATTCGGTAATTACATTGCTTAAAAACGGAAAAATTAAATTTGCCAGCGGTTGCTCACTGACTATTACGACTCCGGTACTGAAAGAATTGTACGAAAATCTTGAATTCTTCCGCGATAAATTAGTACTTCGTCCGCAGGAAATGTCGAACAGCCCGGAACTTGCACGTCGCTTGGGACTTATTACCATCAACACTGCACTCGAGGCTGATATTTTTGGTAATGTGAACAGCACACACGTAATGGGTTCGAAAATGATGAACGGCATTGGCGGCTCAGCCGACTTTACACGCAGCGCATACATTTCGATTTTCACCACTCCTTCGACAGCGAAAAACGGCAATATCAGCGCCATTGTGCCTATGGTAAGCCACGTGGACCAAAACGAACACTCGGTAAATATTCTGATCACAGAACATGGTGTAGCCGACCTTCGTGGTAAATCGCCCATTCAGCGCGCTGAAGAAATTATCGAAAATTGCGTAGCACCTGAGTACAAAGAAATGCTGACAGACTACCTGAAACTCTCAGGACCATGCCATACGCCAACCAATTTACACGCTTGCTTCGGAATGCATACGCAGTTTATGAAAACAGGCAGCATGCTGGGAACAAACTGGGACGATTTTAAATAATCCCGATTGTTTGGAATTATCTTTAAAAACTAACAAAAAGAGGCTTACGATTTGATTCGTAAGCCTCTTTTATTTCCTAACCTCCTGAATATTTAATCAGCAAACTCCATAAGATACGCTTTGATAAAGGCATCAATATCGCCATCCATCACAGCATTTACGTTCGAAGTCTGATAATTGGTACGATGGTCTTTCACGCGACGATCGTCGAATACATAGCTTCGGATTTGCGATCCCCACTCTATTTTCTTTTTTCCAGCTTCCACAACAGCTGTGGCTGCACGACGTTTTTCGAGCTCAAGTTCGTAAAGTTGCGATTTCAATAAACGTATCGCATTGTCTTTGTTGCCAAACTGCGAACGGCTTTCGGTATTTTCAATCACAATTTCGTCCATCTGATTGGTCACAGGATTCATAAACTTGTAGTGCAGACGAACGCCTGTTTCTACCTTGTTTAC
>JAGPIU010000113.1:2538-4592 GCA_018054805.1 Paludibacter sp.
TGTGTGCGCAATTCTTCTTCTTCAATCTGGATTATCTTCGAGTCGACGTCAAAGATACCTCCTCAACGCGGTCCCGCGCTCCAACAAATCTTTAAGTTGGTCTGTAGTTATCATTTTATATTTAGTATTTAATTGTTTATTATCAAAATAGTATTGCCGGCAAAAAGACCAGAATAAATGCCAGCGAAAAGCCTGCAAGTGTTTGTCCGGGCGTATGGGCTTTAAGTTCGATACGCGACAGCGCTACCAGTGCCGACAGCGCCAACAAGGCAATAAGCAACCACAGCGGATTGTAAGCCATACGGTAGCATACGCCGAAAACGCCTCCGAGCAAACCTCCAATTCCTGAAAGATGCGCTGAAATTTTCCATTTAAAATTAATGACCGTGATCAGCAAAATGGAAATAGCTGTAGCAGCGCCCATGCCTACAATAAAAAACGGCATATGTAAAGTGCGCCACAAAAAGAAAGTCCAGAAAAGATAGGATATAAACGAGAAAAGATAAGGCATTGTCCGCTCTTCCTTTTTCGAGATAAACAAATCGTGTACTTCGCCGCGACGCATCATAAGTAAAACCGGCACGGCAGGCATCAATCCTGTAAAGACGAAAGTTCCCAGCACCGCAATGAGCTTCCATGTAAAGGGTAGTACGCCGAAAACATCCATATTCATGAGCATCAGCATACCAAACACAGGCATAAGCAGTGGCTGGAATACAAGAGAAATTATCTTATAAAAAATTTTCATTCAATAGATTATACTGCTTCGATAAACGTTTCTCCGAAGCAATTGTTTAAAATGCTTATGCCGGATCAGATTTCTTTTCTTAGTCTTGCCACGGGAATATTAAGCTGCTCCCGGTATTTTGCCACCGTACGTCGCGCAATGAGATATCCCTTTTCCTTTAATACATCGGCCAGTGCATCGTCGTTGAGAGGTTTGCGTTTGTCTTCGTTGTCGATACAATCCTGCAAAATCTTTTTAATTTCGCGGGTCGAGACCTCTTCGCCCGAATCATTGGTCATTGATTCGGAGAAAAAATATTTCACCGGAAAAATGCCAAATTCAGTTTGAATATACTTGCTGTTGCTCACACGCGAAACTGTTGAAATGTCGTAGCCTGTTCGATCGGCTATATCTTTCAGAATCATTGGTTTCAGATAAGTATCGTCGCCTTCGATAAAAAATTCTTTCTGAAAATCGACAATCGCCATCATGGTAGTGAGTAATGTTTGCTGACGTTGCTTGATAGCATCGATAAACCAACGCGCCGCATCAATCTTTTGTTTTACAAACATCACCGCATCTTTCATTTCGCGGGTCTGATTCTTTTTGTTCGATGCGTAATCCTTAAACATCTCGTTGTAAGTGCTGTTCACACGCAGTTCAGGCACATTACTGTTGTTCAGATGCACTGATAGCTGACCTTCTTCATTCTCGAGAATAAAATCAGGCACAATAGTCGCCATCGATTTTTCCAGCACATTTCCACCCCAGCCATTTCCGGGCTTAGGATTAAGACGAATGATTTCATTAATGACTTTTTTCAGATCTTCGTCATTAATTTCGAGCGCTTTATTTATTTTGTCATAATGTTTTTTTGAAAATTCCTCGAAATAATCTCTCAGAATTCTTTCGGCCAGCGCCACTTCACGCGTCTGATTACGACGTTCGAGTTGCAGCAACAAACATTCCTGAAGTGTGGTGGCACCCACTCCGGCCGGGTCGAACTGACGAACCAGCTCCACAATACTTATCATTTCCTCGTCGGAAGTCTGAATACCTGCATGAAACACAATGTCGTCTACCATCGATTCGGGCGAACGACGCAGATAACCTTCATCGTCGATGTTGCCAATTACATATTCAGCAATCATACGCTCGTGTTCGGTAAGTTGCAACAAACCAAGCTGATCGACCAGATATTCATGAAAAGTCATTCCAATAGAAAAAGGAATATCCTCCCTTTTATCATCTTTCGAAGTATTGTTTGCTTTGAGTTTGTAATCGGGAATATCATCGTCGGCCATGTACTCTTCCGGATCGAAATCGT
>JAGPIU010000114.1:0-2299 GCA_018054805.1 Paludibacter sp.
GGCGACAAACGTGCCGAATTACCCTCACTGATCATTGCTGAAGTAAAACAAGACCGGTCGGGCAGTTCGGAATTTATCACCATCATGCAGCAAATGCGTATAAAACCGGCATCCATGAGTAAATATTGCCTTGGAATTGCAAGCACAGTAAATAATGTAAAACTCAATAACTTTAAACAAAAAGTACGATATGTCAATCAAATTTTCTCAAAACATGCGTAAATTATTTGCAGGCGCATTGTTTTCGCTATTCTTCTTAGTACCATCACCGGCATTTGCTTCAGCTCCCGTTGATATAAATATGATTCAGGCCGAATTCAGTGATGGAGCTGCTGCTGAACCACAGGATGGATTGCTCACTGTAACCAAGAAAAAAGATAAAATCCAGATAGATGAAACATTTTTCCTGAGTCTGCTGATTGACCTTACGGCTGTGTTTCTGATCATTTTCTTTGTATATTTTCCAAATTACAAAAAAATGGATACGATATTTACATTCATAATGTTTAACCTGGTTATCTTCCTGTTAACCTATGTGCTGAACGAGGTGAAAATGTCGATGGGAGCTGCCTTCGGGTTATTTGCAGTTTTCTCTATGCTGCGTTACCGCACTGCCGGAATCAATATGAAAGATATGACATACCTGTTTATCTTCATTGCCATGGGTCTGGTGAGTGCTATTCAACTCGAATTCCATGAACTTGGTATAATTGCCGGAATCGTATTTATTGGTACTTTGCTGCTCGACACGAAACTGATAATGAAGAAAGAATACTCGAATGTACTTCGTTATGAGAAAATTGAATTAATTAAACCCGAGAAACGCGATGAACTGATTGCAGAACTTCGCGAACGCACAGGACTGAATATTCATCGTGTATCTATCAACGAAATTGATTTTCTGAAAGATACAGCCATGATCTCGTATTATTATTACGAAAAATAATTCAGGCAATCTGTTTCCTGGTAATATATTGTTTTTGAATTCGTTTGTAATCTACAGTGTCTTAATCTGCTTGCAGGTTAAGGCATATCTGTAAAATTTAAATCACATCTATTGTCACAAAATGAAAAAGAAATTCATCATATTATTGTTAGCTACCCTGCCTTCTGCAGTTTTGTGGGCGCAGGGTCAGTACGGAAGCTGGACTACTATATCGCTGGAGAAAGAACTCAGCAAAAAATGGGAACTGGGCGCCGAAGCCGAAGTGCGCACAATATACTATGCGCGTTTAATCGAAAGAGCGAGTCTGGGATTAAGTGCCGATTATACCATTCTGAAAGGGTGGAAAGTGGGTGCTGGTTATCAGATTATGAACAAACTGGATACGAAATATACGAACTATCAGTTGCGTAACCGCTTTAACGTTTCCACCTCGGGACGATTGAAATTCAACGACCTGACGATTTCGCTACGCGAAAGAATTCAGTTTACAACTAAAGATGAGTCGAAGCGCATCAGAGACGATCAAACAATTGATACATATAAGATTAACCCTGAATGGAAATGGCGCAACCGCCTGCAATTGAGCTACAACATTCCAAATTGCAAAATAACTCCAACGGTTTCGGTCGAATCAAATTTTCAGTTGAACAACCCCGATGGTAATCATTTCGATAAAATGAGATATGTTTTATCACTTGGTTATAAAATTAAAAAGGTGCATCTGATTGAAGTATTTGGTGTATTGGATGACGAATTTGAAACAGGTGAGGCAGGCGAGATCATCAGCAGTTCCGACGATGATGTGTATGGAAAATACAATCTGGGTATAGGTTATAAATATTCGTTTTGATAAAACGAAAAAAATAAAGTAAGATGAAAAAAATATTATTATTTTCCGCAATACTTAGTAGTTTTCTGTGGTTTAGCTCCTGCGACCCCGAAAATGTGATTGACGATCAGGGCAAAGACACTGACACGCTCGATTATGTTTGGGACGAAACCAAAGTAATTGACATAAAACTCAACAGCACTTCCATAGAATGTAACAGCACAAATGTGTCCATCAACGGACAAAATGCTGTTATCACAAAAAAAGGAACATACAAACTTTCGGGAACACTCGAAAATGGTCAGATTGTGGTAAATGCTTCGGGAATTGTGCGACTCTTGCTCAACAACGTAAACATCACCAGCCAAACTACTTCTGCCATTTACGTAGCCGATGCCAAAAGGGCAATTATCTTTTTACCCGAAGGCACGAACAACACAATTACCGACGGACCAAACTATGTAATGACTGCCGACAGTATCAATTCAACGATTTACAGTCGCGACTATATGGCTATTGCCGGT
>JAGPIU010000114.1:2399-4563 GCA_018054805.1 Paludibacter sp.
TATACAGATTATAAAATCAGTAAAAGGAATCAGTTCGCACCACATTGCTGTAAACGGAGGACTGGTATCGGTGGTTTCGCGCAACGACTGCATGAAAGCTTCGCTGGGTGCTGAGCTTACCACCGACGATGGCAGTTCGATTAGCATAAACGGTGGCATGGTGACATTAAGCTCCGACAAGGGCGATGCGCTCGACAGTAACGGAAGCATTCTGATTGGTGGAGGTGCTGTAATAGTACAAGGCTCAGCAACCAAGCCCGACGATGCTGTTTCGTACCGCAGTACATTCAAAATCAACGGAGGAAGCATGTATGCTGCTGGAGCCACTTCGCTTCTGCCACAAAATGATTCGCAGCAAAATTCACTGGCGGTAAGTTTTAGCATTATTCAGCCTCCCGGACAGATTTTCTGCATTCAAACCGAGGCAGGAGTTACTGTAGCTGCCTTTAAAGCTACACGTTATTCATACTTCTTCATGACTTCATTCCCCGGATTAGAAACCGGAAAGACCTATAATTTATACACAGGTGGTACATTGACTGGCACCGACATAGGTGGTTATTACGTTGATGGAGTTTATACACCGGGTGCAAAGAAAACCACATTTACAGTAAATCAGAGAGTCACTTCGATAAAGCTGTAAGTATACAAAACTTATAAAATTTGAAAGCAGTGAATTGACGTTCACTGCTTTTTTTTGTTTTCGAACATTCAACCTTCTGTATTGTTTAAACAAAAACAAAGTCAATGCTGAATAAATATTTATGCTGAATAATCTATCGAAATACGGAGAAAACACTGAGCGTATGCCTGTTGTGTTTGTGGGTCACGGTAGCCCAATGAATGCAATTGAGGACAATGAATTCAGCAGATCGTGGCAGAAACTTTCGCAAAACATCTTGCAACCGAAAGCAATACTTTGCGTGTCGGCTCACTGGGAAACATATGGCACCAGCGTTACGGCTATGGAACATCCGTCAACCATTCACGATTTTGGCGGTTTTCCGCGCGAACTTTACAATGTACAATATCCTGCCAAAGGTAGTCCTGCACTGGCTGGCGAGCTGATAAAAAATGTAAAATCTCACATTGTGCAGGCCGATTTAAACGATTGGGGTTTAGATCACGGCACATGGAGTGTGCTGCGACATATTTATCCCGATGCTAACATTCCTGTGCTGCAGTTGAGCCTGAACCGTAATTTAAAACCATCTGAACATTATAGTCTGGCAAGCGAATTACATGCACTGCGCCACAAAGGTGTACTCATTATGGGAAGCGGTAACATGGTGCACAATTTAAGACTTGTGGACTGGCGCAATCAGGACAATGCCTATACATGGGCTGCAGAAGCAAACGAGACAATGAAAAACCACATTTTAAGCGGAAATCACAAAGCACTTATCAATTTTGATACTCAGGGCGAAGCTTTCAGACTGTCGATTCCCACTGCAGAGCACTTTTTACCATTGCTTTACGTGCTCGGATTGCAGCAAAAGGATGAACAACTTACTTTCTTTAATGATAAATTGCTGATGGGCTCACTATCAATGACCGGGCTGATAATTGGCTGAGGTATTTTCTGTGCAATGTGATTTTTGAACAAAAAATATCAAAATGACCACATTTATTTACAAAAAACGGGCTCCGAAAAAATATTTTTGATTACATTTGCAACTCAAAAATTAATGTGACCGACTTCGTAGCTCAGTTGGTAGAGCAACAGACTCTTAATCTGTGGGTCGTGGGTTCGACCCCCACCGGGGTCACAAATTTTTATTCAAACATAAGAAAGCCATATACCTTAACGGAATATGGCTTTTTTGATCACAGAACTGAACAAATAAATAATTCTAAAAATGAAAAAACTGATTTTATTTGCATTAACACTACTTTTCAGCTGCTTTGCACAGGCTCAGGTTCCGGCATTTCCCGGTGCACTGGGCGGAGGAGCTTATGTGACCGGAGGCCGCGGAGGTAAAGTACTGGTGGTAAACTCACTTGCCGACGATGGCAGCGAGGGAACACTCCGCTGGGCCATTGATCAGAAGGGTGCGCGAATCATCGTGTTTCGCGTGGCCGGAATAATTGAACTGCAGTCGGAACTCAAGATAAATCGCGGTCATGTTACCATTGCCGGACAGTCGGCTCCGGGCGATGGCAT
>JAGPIU010000115.1 GCA_018054805.1 Paludibacter sp.
TAACTGCATAAGCTTTTGATGGTCGCTATACCAAACCGACAAATGACGAAATTTGTAGTTCCAAAAAAAAAGCAGATGTTGATTTTTATCTCAATATCTGCTTTTTAAATTTGTTGTCCTTTTTTTTTATCTGATCAGTATTTTCACACTGCTTTTCACATCGCCAGCCGAAGCCGCATTGCTTATAATAAATTCACCGGCCTCCACATCCCAGCTTTGCGTTTTATCGTTGTAGAATGCCAGGTCTTTTACATTTACAGCTATTTCCACTGTTTTGGTTTCTCCGGCTTTCAACTGTATTTTTTCGAAAGCTTTCAGTTCCTTTTGCGGGCGCAAAACCGATGCCCGTGGTTGCGAGCTGTAAATCTGAACAGCTTCAGCACCATCTACGCTTCCTGTGTTTTTAAGGGTAAATGTAAGTTTTATGACCTCCTCCTTAGTATACGATTTTTTATCAGCAGCAATTTTTCCATATTCATATTTACTGTACGACAAACCATGTCCGAAAGCAAAGAGTGGTTTAATTTTTTTAGTATCATGCCAGCGATAGCCTACCAGAATATCTTCCTTGTAATGCTGATTGATACTGTCGCCGGGATACGAGAGTGCACCAAAGGAATGTGCAGCATTGTCAGTGAGTTTCACCGGAAAGCTGAAAGGTAGTTTTCCCGAAGGATTCACCTTGCCACTGAGCACATTGGCTATGGCATTTCCGCTTTCTGATCCCAGATACCATGTTTGTACTATGGCAGGCAGCTCTTTTTCCCATGGCATGGCTACAGCATTGCCACTTACAAGTACAAGTACAAGGTTTTTATTTACTTTCAGAATTTCGCTGATAAGTTTTTCCTGATTAAATGGTAAGCCAAACTGCTGACGGTCGCCGCCTTCGCAGTCCTGATAATGGTTTTTGTTGAGTCCGCCCACAAAAAATACAATTTCAGCATTGCGGGCAACTTCTATTGCTTCGTCGAAAAGTTTTTGCTGATCTTCGGCCGGCTCCTCTACCCGTCCGTAAACCGATGGTCCCGACGAATAACCCATGGCATGCACAATACTCTCAGCGCCATAGGTTTTCTGTAAACCTTCGAGCGGCGACACCTGATATTTTACTTTCAGCTCCGACGAGCCACCACCTTCGGTGAGGTTTTTGGTTGCATTTTCGCCAATCACAGCTATGCGTTTGTATTTTCCGGGCTGCACAGGCAGCAAATTGTGGCGGTTTTTGAGCAGTACAATACCTTCTTCGGCTACGCGCAGGGCGGTGGCGCTGTGGTCGGCACAAACATATCGTCCGAAAGGCCGTTCGGCATTCATAGCTGTGCGGAAAATAAGTCGCAGGATGCGTCGTGCTTTTTCGTCGACTACCGATACGGGCAGTTCTCCTTTGCGCAATAATGCCAGAAACGGATCGGCCAGAAAATAATCATTATAGCCAAATTCGGCTTCGGAAGTAAGTCCGTTGGTGTAGCTGCCCATTTCAATGTCGAGGCCATTGAGCGCCGCCTGACGGGTGTCGTGTGCTCCGCCCCAGTCTGTTACCACTACGCCATCGAACTTCCAGTCTTGTTTCAGAATTTTGTTGAGCAAAAGGTCGTTGTGGCAGCAATGTTGTCCGCGAAACTGGTTGTAAGCGCCCATTACCGACCACACTTTTGCGTCTTCGACCGAGGCTTTGAAAGCCGGCAGGTAAATTTCATACAAAGCTCTATCGCTTACATTTACGTTGATATGTCCGCGCCATTCCTCCTGATTGTTGAGGGCAAAATGTTTCACGCACGCGGCCACACCGTTTTGCTGTACACCCTGAATATAGGGCACAGCCATGCGCGACGCCAGCAACGGATCTTCGCCCATATACTCAAAATTGCGTCCGTTGAGCGGAGTGCGGTAAATATTCACACCCGGACCGAGTAAAATATCCTTGCGACGATAGCGTGCCTCCTCGCCCACAGCCACACCGTAGTCGTGCGCCAGCGAAGGGTTGAAAGTAGCAGCCAGGCAGGTCAGAGCAGGAAATGCAGTGCTCGAATCGTTGGTCCAGCGGGCATGGCTCCAGCTGTTCCACTCTATTTCGGCACGAACGCCGTGAGGTCCGTCGCTCATCCATACCTCGGGAATGCCCAGGCGCGGAACGCCGTGCGACGAAAATTTCGACTGTGCGGTGCAGAGTTTCACTTTTTCTTCGAGCGTCATTCGCTGCAAAGCATCTTCCACCCTTTTCTCAATGGGCTGACTATTGTCCTGATAAACAGGTTTTGTAGCATTCAATGGCATTATTATCATTGCCAGTGTGAACATTGTTGTTGTAATTGTTTTCATTGATTATTTTAATTACTTACAGCTTTCAGTCCCACTATGGAACCAATAAGCGTAAAAAGAAAAAACATGCGCCAGAAAGTAACAGGTTCGCGAAACAGAAAAATGCCTGCCACTACAGTGCCTACCGCTCCAATGCCCGTCCAAACGGCATAAGCTGTGCCAATGGGCAGCGTTTGAGTGGCTTTTACAAGTAATATCATACTTATGAGCAATGCCACCACAAAGCCTGCGTACCACCAGTAAACGGCTGCGCCTGTGGCTTCTTTGGCTTTTCCCAGACAAAGTGCAAAGGCAGTTTCGAAAAGTCCTGCCACAACGAGAATAATCCAGTTCATTTGTTTTTTGTGTTTTATGATGTAGTTTTCCTGAATGTTATCCGTTTTTTGTTCCGGATAATTTACTCCTGATTTTTTATTTCAGTATTTTAATCAAAAATACATCATTTTCGCGCATTTCAAATGATCTGCTGAAACTTTGATTCTTCTTCAGACTGAAGCTCTCTTTAATTACGGGTTTGTCACTGCTTATTTCTTTCAGTTTCTCCACTTCCTGTTTGCTGAGCTGATTGGGTCGTCCCAGGTCGATATAAGCTGTATGTGCATCGTTGGCCCTATAGCCGGTTTTGTACACTTCAAGTTGATATTTCCCCTTTGAAAGTCCGTTTATGGTGATATTTACCGAACCTTTGGGTAATGCAGGTAAATCGCGCACATAATACTGCTGATTGTTGACTGAATCGTCGGGCAGCGTGTGTGAAAAATCCCAAAGAAGTAGTTGCAGGTTTCCATTTTCGTCGACGCATGCCCATGAGGCAGCATCGTTGTTTTGCAGCTCGGTTTTGCCCAGTTGATGCATGTATTTATAAGCAAAATATGCAGGTTTGGCAATTCCCTGAATGTTCATCAATCCGAATCCTCCGTGAAAGGGTTCGAACCGTATGCCTGCTTCCTCAAAAATATCAGTAAAAACCCAGTACGACATGGATTGTGCTGCATTTCCGGTTTCCCTGATTTTTTGCAGAATATATGCAGCCTGATGGTACGAATCGTGTATAGGGTCGGCAGGAGTGTAGGACGAACTCCACTCTGTGTAATGCAGTTCGAGACCGGAAAAAGGTGATGCCTCTATTTGTTTTCGCGTATTCATCACATCGCAGCTCACAGCCATATCGTCTTTGTTAAGCACAGTCCCTGTTTGTCCGAACTCGTCGAGAAAACCCTGTTTTACACCATACGAATGTGTGCTTATAAAGTCAATGGGCACATTGTGCTCTTTGCAAAATGCGATCATTTCAGGGACCCATGCTGCGCCTGCTGTGGCCGGTCCGCCCACGCGGTAATTTTCGCTGACACTTTTTACAGCCTGTGCCGCATATTGATAGAGTTTAAAGTATTCGTGCTGAGTACCCGACCAAAATCCCGGCGAAAGATTTGGTTCGTTCCAGACTTCGAAATACCAGGTTTTCACTTCGTCGGCGCCATATCGTTCGGTGAAATGCGTTGTCAGATTTTTGATAAGTGCAGCCCATTTGTCATAATCCTTTGGTGGGGTTACATTGCCTCGCCACCAGAAAATACGATCGTTGCCACTGGCCAGTGCGTCGGGCATAAAGCCCAGTTCCACGAAAGGCTTTATATGAATGGAAAGTAAATAGTCGAACAAAGCATCGATGTACATATAGTTATACTGAGGATTGCCGTGTCTGTCCTCGCGATACACGCCCATGTCGTCGGTGAGTAAACCATGAAAGCGAATGTACCTGAATCCACATTCCTGCTTTGCTTTGAGCAGTTGTTGTTGCCAGTCGGCGCGCAACCCTTCATTGGCTCGTCCGGCTCCTATACACTCGTTGAACATCGTGTTTAGTTTTCCTTTTGTGGCTGTAGCATTTATCTCAATATTGCGCACCGGTAGTTTCTGTTGCGAAAATACAGTGTGCATAAGTAACACATAAAAAACAGTAAGTATTGATTTTTTCATTGTACGATATTTTTATATGGTTATGGGATGCAAAAATACGGAGTTATATAAATACAAACGACCCTTTATGTATCTAAACAGACCCTCAGGCTTACTACCAGACTCGTGTATGTTTCTTTTTTCGGGTTGTAATGTTAAGAGCTTACAACAAATCAATTATTTGCTGATTCGGGATGATTCTTATTTTGATTTTCCGAATGAGTTATACTTTGCTTATCATTGGTTTAACAGCCAAAAACCTTATATTTGCCTTTTAAGCAC
>JAGPIU010000006.1:0-6646 GCA_018054805.1 Paludibacter sp.
TATCAATCTGATTATCCTTCGTTTTCAATAAAGTCCGACCTGTGGTAGTAAAGATTACCTTTGTTGTATCATGATATTTTGAATCAATATTCAGAACCGATTTCACCGGATTTGGATATACTTTTATCAGATCATCGCTCTGAATGTCCTCATTGTTCGTTGTAAAAGTTGTGAATTTCCATTTCTGATAATTATTTATGCTCTTGTCCCACAAATACACAGGGATATCATTTGCATTATTCGGAGCTGCCATAAGTGCTTTATTGCTGCTTTTGGAAATAATCTGAAATTGTCCCAAACCTACATCAATCATAGAAAACTGGCGGCATTCAACCGGATCGACTGAATATTGCTTTATTTGCGTGCCATTATCCCGTTTGCAATCGGCAGGGGCAATTTTAAACTCGCTGCTTAACGGCGCAAACGAATAAAAACCCTGCGCATCGGTTTGCAACACCCAATGTTGATCAGTACGACTTTCATAATTAGAAGTCACAGCCAATGCGCCATCAGCGTTTGCATTGTCCGAAATAATGCTTAGATTTTTTTTGTTTCCTACATTCGCTATGCTGTAAACACCCTCGTCCACTGCCAACACTTTCACTTTAATGGTCGTTGAATATCCGGTATTTCCTGATTTATCGTATGCCCGGGCAAAAAGTTCGTAAATACCCGTTGTTTTCTGACTCCAGTTATATTGAAACGGAGCCACTGTTGAAATGCCTGTCAGAACACCATTCACATAATATTCAACCTTTTGCATATCATCCGCATCACTGACTGCATTCATTTTCAGCACAGTACTTTTCGACGTAAACACTGTGGTATCAGCAGTTGGCGAGAGCCACTCAGCTTTGGGTTCCAAACGTTCCACTTTCCATTTTTGCAATTCAGTTTCAGTTGGATCAGCCAACACAAGTGCATCATTTGCAGTAGCATCGAATGCAAGCGCTTTTCCGCTTTTATGAAGAATTTTATAAAATCCATCATCAGCCTTCTCAATACTGAATTTCACACAATCGCCTCCGGCAAGCGTGTTGGTTTCGATGCGGGCGGCATTGTTGTATTCACAGTTTTCTACTGAAACACTCGCGCTATTTTCAACAGAAATAATCGAATATTTTCCTGAATGATCAACAGACAGCAACCATTTTTGCGATTTAAGTTTTTCATCAGTACTTAAAGCCACATATCTTCCTCCGTTGGCATTTTCGGAACTCAGTTGCGAAACAACTTTTCCATTAGCCTGATTTGTAATCCGGTACACACCTTTCGACAATGGCATATTCAAATCCACGTAAGCAAACCGCAGAAGCGCATTTGCAGCACAAGCCTGCGACATCATTCCCACTTTTTCGTTCGGAGCATCGTTTGTGCGCACCACATTCCAGTTTCCACTGCCCGAAGCGCCATCGGGGTAATATCCGGCTTTGTCTCTGGATTTATCAATCAAAAAATCGCAAATATTTTTCGCGGCATAATACCATTTCAGATCACGATCAATTTCATACATTTCGCAAAGCATTTCTACCGAATAATTTCCTCCCCAGTATGAAATTTCGCCAAATCCAGCATTATAAGTATAATAACGTTTCAGAATAGCATCGGCCATTGCGCGGGCTTCGTTCAGATATCTTTCGTCGCCGGTAATTTTGTAAAGGCGTATGCCGAGCAAAACCACCGCAGCAGTATTGCAGGCTCTGGGACCTTCGTTCGGCTTTGTCCAGACTCCATTTGCATAAGTCGAGCCGCTCAAAAAAAGCAAGGTCACCGGATCCTTTAACTTAAGAGTATAATCGTTGAATTTATCATAATATGTTTTAGCAATATCCAAATGAGCCGAATCGCCCGTAATTGTGAAATACTTGGCATAAGCATTAGCTAACGGATCGACAGGCCCCATATAAAAAATGCCTTTATTCAATCCACTTTCGGTTTGTGGAATTCCCCATTGTGCATCGCGGTATTTCAGACAATAATTCAGTGCAAAAAGTCCTTTGTTCAACACCAGTGCAGAACGGAATTTATGCAGATATACATCCATTATTACATCTCCAATAAGTCCGTTATCGTCGAAAAAACGTTCTCCATTCTGAATACAACCATAACCCTGACCATTTGTGTACCAACTCATTTTATTGGTATAAGCATACAAACGCGCATCGTATTTCGAATCGATCATAGCACCCCAAAGCAATGCACGAATCATATGCCCGGCCGGCCACAGAAACGCCGGACCTGATTTTAGATTATTGGCTGTCGTAATTTCCTCCACATACAAACCCGTGGAAGCATTATAGAATCTTGTATTCAGCTGGTCGAGCAACTCAAAACCGGCATCCTTATATTTATTGGTTTGTGAACTTACATTTTGTATTGCAACAAGCAAAACAATAGCAACGACAGTGCGGAGAACGAAAGCATTTGTGATTTTCATAATAATAACTTTGAAATTTTTACGGTGAGTTCCGGAAACCTGAGGGCAACACGAAACAACTAGCCAAAATTACCTACAATCAGCATGACAAAAAGTAACTGTTGTTCCAATAAATAGCAATAACGCTGCAAATATGAACATTTTCGACTTCCCCACATTATCTTTGTAAAATATTTTCACTCACCTTGCAACAAAGCATCCGAAATCAGCATCCTGATTTAAATCACTTTTCTGATTTTCGGAATTATTATTAACCCTTAAATGCTATTATTCTATGAGATTTCACAAACTCTTTCTGCTATTATTATTGTTTAAAATAGCGAGCACATTCGCTCAAAATGCCGGAGCATGGTCGTTCAACATCGATCTGAATTCCAATCTGACAAACGGAAACCTGCGCGACAACTGGCCAATAAGACAGGATGTGGGTGCCAGTTATTACGATTACTATTTCTACAGTTCGAATCGTGTAACAGCTGACATGAATTTTTCCCAGATCAGCATCCGACCCGAATACCAATTAATCCACAACAAATTGTCGGTAAGCACCGGAATCAGGTTTACACATTTACAAAGCGAGGTGAGTAAATACGATTCAGAAAACGGAGGCTATTTTTATCTTCGTTACGAATCCAACCCTACGAGTACCGAATATGCACGCATTAACTCTATTACGGAAGAAACTGCATACCTCGGCGTGCCACTCGAATTTCAGATCACACCTTTTCGGTTTTACAAGCTGGCTCCTTATCTGCGCATTGGTTCCGAAGTCGGGTTCAGGCTTTCGTCGTCAAATGCGATTAAATTTCACACCGAATCGATGGAAATATATGCTGACGATATAATGCAACAATATGGTTTTGTGCCTCAAAGCATATTTGCCACATTAAACTCATCAGTTGGTTTAAGCCTCGGTGCTGCAGGGAAAATAAATTACAATTTCGAAATTCTATTGCCCTCATTTTTCCTGACCGATAAAAATTCCTCATTGCTCGAAGTAAATGAGTTCAGTGGATTTCGCTTTTCGCTGAAAATACCGCTTTCTGAGTTAAGAACTTCAAAATAAAGTCAGAATCAATTCAAACCAGTAGTATTATTAAATAATAAACAGATGAAAAACACTATATATAGAATAGCAATTTCCGTAGGTATCATACTGCAAACTGCATTTATGGCATCCTGCTCAATGGACGATGTGGAATTATCGAGAACAGTTTTTATCGAAGACCGTACAAGTCCCGGCCTTCCCGTATATTCGGAATGGGGTTACAATACTTTCGGAGCTTATATCGACAGGGTTCCATTTGTGTCGGGCGAAGAGGAGCCAGCTAAAATTTATGTAAACTCCGATACGCTGCATTTCTTTCTGAAAGGAATCTATAGAAATTCAAAAACAAGTTTTTTGTTCTCTCTAAAAGGGCTTTCGCCAGCCGAATATACAGAACTCACCATGCTCAACGACACTGTAATTAATCTGAAAAACATTGCATGTAAAGTAGAAATGAATAAAAACGATACAATTTCTGTTCTGAACATTATTGATGGACAAATATATTTCAAACGTGCTCAGTTGCTGTATGTGGATAAAGTGGCCAATAAAACCATACTTTCGGGCGAATTCAGATTTCGCACATTCTTTCGCAATGAGCCTGTAGCCATATCGAATGGTCGTTTTGATGTAGGTATCGGCTACGAAAATTTCTACAATTTCTGATGATTACCTTTACGCAAAAGTTTTGACAACAAAGCACCTGATTCACTTACGAACTCAGGTGCTTTGCGTATAAACACTGTCATTACCAAAATACTTATCGCGGCTATTACCCCAAATACCACAAAACTATTTTCATTGCTAAGCATTGTGGTGAGCGAAAAAAAAGCCGTACCAATAAGTACAAAAATAAAAGTCACCAGATTGAGATAAGCAATCACATCGCCCAGTTTACGACCTGTATCAGCATGCTGGAGCGTGGCCAGCAACGGAATCTGAAAAAATCCACCCGACATTGCGAGCGCAAATACCGAAAAGCCATAAAACCAAACGGGCAACCGAAACAGACTCAACAAAATCATAAACAACACGATGCCTGCCAAACCTGGCAACACAAAGGCTTTTTGCGGTTGATTACCCGACAGCTTTCCGGCAAGCCAGCTCCCCACCGCTATGCCAATTGCCGCCAACGACATGATGAGCCCGGTGCTGGCATTCGAAAGTTGGTACACATTTTTGCTGTGAATCACCAGATTCATTTGCAGCATTCCCCCAATCAGCCAAAATGCCGACGAACCAAAAACCGCGATATTAACTTTCGGAAATGCTTTTGCCCTTCGATACGACACCAGCAAAAAACGAAAAGGATGAAGTCCTGCTTCCGATGGTTCGGTTGGCAATTCATTTACTCTGATTCTGACTGTTGCAAAATATCCTGCAAAAGCCACCAGAAAAAAAGCTGCCACAATCATCCACGTACTGTAAAAATCAGAAATCACCGAAGCAACCACTGTACCAATCAGAATCCCCAGAAAAGCCATCATTTCGAACACACCGCTTCCGTACGACACACCCTCCTCTCCTCCAATATCCCGGATAAGACTGTATTTCGAGGGCGAATACAAACAGCTCTGAATTCCCATTAAAAACACCGCTAAAATTGCCGGCACAACCCATTCGAACCAGAAAGCCACTGCTGCCACAAACATTATGGGAAATTCAATGAGTTTAAAAAAACGAAACACTTTCAGTTTCGAATATCGCACAGCCAAGTGCCCACCCAAAGGCGACAAAAACAAATACGGCAACACCAAAGCTGCCGACACAAGCGAAATAAGCTGCGACTGATTAAGCCACGCAGGCAAAGCCCAACCTACGCTGATAAAAATGATGGCATTTTTCAGCAAATTATCATTAAAAACCCCGAAGAAATTACTTGCAAACAAAGCATTCCAGCTTTTTTGTCTGTATTTGGTATTATTCATTACAACGGAAAAGGACTACATGCACAGCAAAAGAATGTGTAAAAGTGAAAAATCAGCATTCATTATTGTCATTTTATGTATTAAAATTATATTTCATAAAAAAGGCATGTTCTTTGCTACATATCTTAGCAGGAATGACACAATGCTGCTTTAGGTTTTGCTTAAAATCTGATATAATTATTGTCTCAAAATGTTGAATTATAAAAATTATTGTTGAATTCAACAAATCAATCAGCCATGCTGTGAGCACAAAAGTAATTTATTTGCAGCATTTCACAAAAAAAAATATATAGTTTGTAAACTAAATTACAACTCAAAACGTTTTAAGTTAAATAACAAACAATTTAAGTACAAAATTCCAATACAAAAAAAAAGAAATTAAGTATTTTTATTGAGTTAATTTATATTAAATCGTAGTTTAACATTTAATTTTAATGTAACTTTGCAAAATAATGAAACGTTCGACCATATTAATATTGATTATTTCAATGATTATAACCTTTGTAGGACTAACCATCCTGCAGGTGCGTTATGTTCACATCAATGCTGAGATGATCGAAAACCAGTTTAACGAGAGCGTTAAACGTAGTCTTTTTCAAACTGTAATACTCGTTGAAGAAAACGAAGCACTCGAATACCTCGGGCAGACTCTCGAAGGGATTGACTACAAAGGGAATAAGAACAAGCTCCTGACACTCGACCCTAACGACAACAAATTCAGCAAAATCGACAGTGTAACCGACAAGCTCAGACTCACTGACGAAAGCATGAAAAGGCCCAGCATTAGGCTTTCGACACGCCACGGAAAAGCAACCATCGAAGAAACATCGCGCTACCTTCAGGAAAGATTCAAACAGAATTTCTCCCGTTCGAAAACGATACTCGACCAGGCTGTATTCAGATGGCTCAAAGAATCGGACAACAAGGAAATTTCGGAAAGGGTAAACTTCGAGGAACTCGATCTGATTCTGGAAAAAGTACTGGCCAACAATGGTGTAGATCTGCCATTTTTCTACTCAATTGTCGACAAACAGGGTAAAATGATTTACAAGTGTAACAAGGATTTTCACCACGATCATCTGACGAAGTCGAGAAATGTATATACGCAAAAACTTTTCCCTTCAGAAGATTCGAACAGAAGTGCATATTTGCAGGTCACTTTCCCGAACAAGCAAAACTACATACTCAGTTCGATGAATTTGCTGCTGCCATCGATGTTGCTGGTGATACTTG
>JAGPIU010000006.1:6746-15325 GCA_018054805.1 Paludibacter sp.
CAAAAACTTTTCCCTTCAGAAGATTCGAACAGAAGTGCATATTTGCAGGTCACTTTCCCGAACAAGCAAAACTACATACTCAGTTCGATGAATTTGCTGCTGCCATCGATGTTGCTGGTGATACTTGTATTGGTTATTTTTATCGTGGCTATCATTATCATATTCCGTCAGAAACAACTGAACAGTATGAAAAATGATTTTGTCAATAATATGACACATGAATTTAAAACTCCGATTTCGAGCATTTCGCTTGCTTCACAAATGCTTCAGGATCCGAGTGTTGGAAAAACACCACAAACGCTTACCCATATCTCAAATGTAATTCGCGACGAAACAAAACGTCTGAGTTTCATGGTCGAGAAGGTATTGCAAATGGCTATTTTCGAAAAAGACAAATCGATGCTTAAACTGAACGAAATTAAAATCAATAACCTTATTCAGGAAATTGCTAAAAATTTCTCATTGAAAGTAACGAGCAAAGGAGGACAAATTACCACCAATCTGAAAGCTGAACAGGACATTGCACTTATCGACGAGGTTCACTTCACAAACGTGGTTTTCAACCTAATGGACAATGCTTTGAAATACTGTGACAAGCCTTTGTTGCTGACCATCGAAACATGGAACGAGAAAGACAATCTCCTGATCAGCATCGAAGATAACGGCATAGGTATTCACAAAGAAGATCTGAAACGAATATTTGAAAAGTTCTACAGGGTTTCCACCGGAAATCTCCACAACGTGAAAGGTTTTGGCCTCGGTCTGGCTTATGTAAAAAAAATCATAACCGAACACCGCGGCAGTATTAAAGTAGAAAGCGAAGTAAATATTGGAACAAAATTCACTATCACAATACCAACACTAAAAAATTACGAATTATGACAGACGAAAAAGTAAAAATCCTGCTATGCGAAGACGATGAGAATCTTGGCATGCTTCTCAGAGAATATCTGCAAACCAAAGGTTACGATGCTGACCTTCAACCCGATGGCGAAGCCGGTTTTAAAGCATTCAGCCGCAACAAATACGACTTGTGCGTATTCGATGTAATGATGCCTAAAAAAGATGGATTTGCTCTGGCTTCGGACGTACGTTCAGTGAACTCTGAAGTACCAATCATTTTCCTTACAGCCAAATCCATGAAAGAAGATATCCTGCAAGGATTCAAACTCGGTGCCGACGATTATCTTTCGAAGCCTTTCAGCATGGAAGAATTACTCTACCGCATCGAATCGATTTTGCGTCGCGTAAAAGGCAAAAAAGCAAAAGATGTAGTGGTTTACAATATCGGAGCATTTACATTCGACGCTCAGAAACAATTGCTTACCTATCAGGGTGACTCTAAGAAACTGACAACCAAAGAATCGGAACTGCTTAATCTGCTTGCAGCAAACGCCAACAATATTCTGGAACGCAACTTTGCACTGAAAACTATCTGGGTTGACGACAACTACTTCAATGCCCGCAGCATGGACGTGTATATCACCAAACTGCGTAAACTCCTCAAAGAAGACCAGAACGTAGCAATTATAAACATTCACGGTAAAGGATACAAACTTATCACTCCTCAGGTGAAAGAAGACTAATTGCAAAAACCACATACAACACTAAAGAAACCGCTCCGGATTAATCCGGAGCGGTTTCTTTTTGCGGACACTAAAATGAGTAGAAAACCAACTTTACTACATTAAGCCAAACACATAGAAAACAAACAGGAAATTAACAGCACAAGTTTCGACTTACACGTCACTTCCTGATGAAAATACTGCCATTGCATAATCATAGGTTTTGTACGCGCCAGAATACCACTCAGCGAACCTGTAGCAAACACTTCGGAATCGGTCATCGATTTTCCTGTATAATAAAGCGTATCCGGTTTGTTAGTTCCGGGAAATGGCGTATTTTCGATACGCGACACATTCTGAGAGAATGTATTGAATGAGAACAGACTGAAGAAAAGCAGAAGAGTAATTAGTTTTTGCATTAGATTTTTATTTAGATAATTCAGGGCAATAATTTCAGTTTAGCAAGAAATGAAAACGAATTTCATAAGTAAACTCAACTGAAGAAAAAACGCTCTGTAAAAATACGGTAATCCTTTTGTGCCTGAAGAAACTCATTATCCAAAAAACATCAAAATCGTACCTGAAAGTTTTTTTTAGCTCTGTTATCCATTTTCTGAATATAAATACTATATTTGCAGCACAGATCAGCACACTGCGATCAACCTTATAAATCATACTTAAAAAGAATCATGGAAATTGAACCTTCCGGCCGCACATCAGAGAACTCTGACGTGACCCGCAGGCGTTTTTGCCAGACATTGCGTCTGAAAAACGACCCTGCATCCATCGAGAAATATAAATTCTGGCATCGACCGGAAAACCGTTGGCCCGAAATTCCACAGGGCATCAGACAGGTAGGAATTCTCGACATGGAAATATACATTCACAACGACCTTTTATTTATGATTATCGAAACCGGCCCGGATTTCGACTGGGATGCTGCATTCAGTAAGTTAGCTACATTACCCCGACAAGCCGAATGGGAAAACTTCATGGCGCAATTTCAGATAGCCGATCCCGGAGCTGCGTCGTCGCAAAAATGGCAATTAATGGAACAAATATTCAAGCTGTAAATAAAGCGAAAAATCCATATCTGCAATTACAACAAAAGCCTTCAAATCCCGTTAAACCGAAAAATCACATCATGAATCGCACACAAAAACAATCGCTTCTACACGATAACGAGGGAAATTATTTCCTTGTACCCTTTATTCTGGTCACCTCGCTTTTCTTTTTCTGGGGAGTAGCCAACAACATGACCGACACACTATTGGCTACATTTAAAAACATCATGGAAATGACAGATTTCCAAACTTCTTTCATTCAGTTAGCCTTTTACGGAGCTTATGCAATTTTTGCCATTCCGGCTGCTTTACTTATCCGCAAATTTAATTTCAAAACAGGAATTATTGTTGGACTGGTCATGTACGCCATTGGTACTTTTTTGTTTTATCCTGCTGCACAACTGTCTTCGTATGGCTTTTATCTGTTTGCTATTTATGTAATGGCGGGAGGCTGTTCGGTACTCGAAACCACTGCCAACCCTTACATTCTTTCGATGGGACGATCTGAAAATATGACGCGACGTCTCAATCTCGCACAATCGTTTAATCCTATCGGCTCCATTTCGGGCATATTACTAAGTCAGGTATTTATTTTGTCGCAACTCAGTGCCAACAAAAACGAAATGACCAATGAAATGCTTGCAGAAGCACAATCACGCGAACTTTCGGCGGTGACTTTAACGTATATGGGTGTGGGTGCTGCATTACTGGTAGTTTTGCTCATTATTATATTGTATAAAAAGATGCCTGCTGCTAAAGACAAAACACAACTCGCATTTAGCAAAACGGTAGGCCATATTTTCAAAAACAGGCATTACAGATTCGGAGTAATTACGCAGTTTTTTTATGTGGGTGCTCAGATTGGGGTATGGTCATATACAATTCGTTATGTAATGAAAGCTCTGAACCTTGTCGATCCGGTTACCGACCAGATTGTGTTGGAAAATGTAAGTGCATTTATGCAGCAATATCCGGGCTGGAGTAGCTTATGGAACTTTGATGCGGACACTACAGCCGAAAATATCGGAAATTCATTTTATCTCACTTCCATCTTGCTGTTCTCTGCCTCGCGATTTATTTTTACTGCATTAATGAAATACGCAAAACCGGGTGTTTTACTCGGAATTGCAGCTGTTGGAGCAACTTTATCAGCATTTGCAGCAATATTTTTCAGTGGCATGAGCGGAATCATCGGATTGATGATGATTTCATTCTTTATGTCGCTCATGTTCCCCACCATTTATGGCATAGCGCTCGAAAAACTTTCGCCCTCCGAAACCAAAGTCGGTGGTTCATTTCTCGTAATGGCCATACTTGGAGGTGCTTTGCTTACTTCACTACAGGGATATTTATCCACCTTATTTGCAAATGTGGCTTTGTCGTACACAGTTCCTGTGGTTTGTTTTGTAGTAGTTGGCCTATATGGTTTTCTTTCGCACAAACTGGCACAAAAAACCAACAACTGAAAATCAGCTTAAAACTTATTTTCTTTCATCTAATTTGAAACGTAAACGCCAGCGCCCGTTTTCAAAATCGTGACTTATAATGCGAAAGATACCAATTTCGGAGGTATTGTCTACATGCTGACCAATACAGGCGCAGGCATCATAATCGCCTACACGAATTACCCGGAGTGTGTCAGAAGCATCTTCGGGTAATTTACTCAAATCTACAATCGAAGCAGCTTCATCGCGTGACATTAGTTGCTCGCTGACAGGCAGATGTTGTTCAATCACTTCGTTTACACGTGTTGTAATTTCTTCTATCTGCGCATCAGTAGGCGATTCGGCCAACAGATAATCGCATTTGCTTTTTTTACGCTCGATATGCGCATTTACCGAACGGGCACATCCAAACATTCGTACCATTGTCTGATTCAGAATATGTTCGGTTGTATGCATATCGCAGGCATATTGCTTTTTAGCTTCGTTAAGTACAATATTCTCCATATAATAAAATTGAGTTTAATATGCAAAGATAAGATTTTAGATTCTGCCCCGAAAATCGGAACTGAACTATTTCCTGAGAAATGCATCGGCAGCAATAATTAACACAAAAATCTCATAATAAACAATTTAAAATACAGAAACAAAAAACATTCTATTATCATACTAATTTATATGTATTTTCTCTTGTTAACCGGAGATAATTTACATATATTTGTGCACCCTGTATTTTCACTAAACTACTATAACTACAAATCATTTAGCATGAAAGTTTCGAAGGTAAACCATAAAGGCGAATGGCGCATCAGAATAGAAATACCATACAGCCCTGAGTCAACAGCCAACCTAAAGAAAATATATGGAGCACGCTGGAGTCTGAGTATGAAAGCCTGGCATATACCTTATACTCAGAAATCTTTCGCGCAGTTGCGCGATCTTTTCCCCGATTTCGAAATAGAGACAAATACAGTTCCGGGCATTAAAAACGAAACGGAAAACGAACAAACCGAAATACAAAAACCTATTTCAGACCAGGAAAAACCAAACTCTACAAAAGAGAATGAGGAGTTGGTTCGCGTCCGCAAAACGGCCATCAATCAGCCAATAATGATTGACATCAACAGCCACTACATTTATATAAAAATGCCTAAAAACGATACAGATATTCTGTTTCTGAAATCGTTTAAACATGTGCGTTGGGACATGGTGCATTTTTGTTGGGTAGTGCCGAATTATGGAAACAATCGCGAAAAAATTCTGAATTATTTTGCCAACAGAAACGCCGAAATAAATGAACTCAGATTGGCAAATGACATTCAAACAGAACAACGCCCGGGCTATACAGCCGACGAAATGCTGCTGATATCCATTCCGGGCAAAGCACTGAAAGTTTACTTTTCGTACAACAGGGAAATTGTGAAACTAATTAAGAAAATTCCCTATTGCCAATGGAATCACGACGAAAACTGCTGGTCGGTGCCATATTCAGAACGCTTTATAGCCGAAATAAAACACATTGCGGTCGGAAATGGCTTAAAACTGCGGTTTCAGGAACAAGCAAAACAGGGTATTAAACCACGCACATCGCGCTTCGACATTAAAAATTACAGAAGCTGTCCGCCCGATTATCTGGCAAAATTACGGGAGTTACGCTACAGCGAACACACGCTGAACACATACAAACATATGTTCGAGGAATTTATAAACCACTTTCCCGATACCGAGCCCGACGATATTACCGACGAAATGATTACTGATTTCCTGCGCTACCTTGTCGACAAACGAAATGTATCAGGTTCGTATCAAAATCAGTCGATAAATTCCATCAAGTTCTATTACGAAAAAGTGATGCGCGGTCAACGCAAAATTTACCTGATCGACAGGCCACGCGAAGCCAAATATCTGCCCGAAGTGCTGAGTCAGAACGAGATTAAACTGATTCTGAAAAACACCGACAACCTTAAGCACAAGGCCATTATAATGACCATATATTCGGCCGGATTACGCGTGAGCGAAGCCATTAATCTGAAACTGAAAGACATTGACAGCCAACGAATGCAAATCAGAGTAGAGCAGGCAAAAGGCAAAAAAGACAGATACACCTTGCTAAGCGTAAAAACACTTGAAATTCTGCGCAAATATGTAGCCGAATACAAACCCAAAGTCTGGCTGTTCGAAGGAGTTGACGGCAAAGAATATTCGCGACGATCAATTGGCGATTTTCTACACAAAGCCGTTCTAAAGTCCGGCATAAAAAAACGCGTTACTGTTCATACTTTGCGACATTCGTTCGCCACCCATCTACTGGAAGCCGGCACCGATTTGCGTTATATTCAGAATCTTTTAGGACATCAAAACACCAAAACAACTGAAATTTACACCCATATCACAACCAAAGGCTTCGACCAGATAGTAAGCCCAATGGATCAACTTGATATATAAAAAAATATGTCGATACAAAACGAAGTCAAATTAATTGCAATAAGAAAAAAATGGAAGCGACTAAAATAACCATACACGCCACTATTTCAGCTGGCATACAGAAAGTGTGGAATTATTACACTCAACCGGAGCACATTACTAAATGGAATTTTGCATCGCCCGACTGGCATTGTCCTTCGGCAAGCAACGACATGAGAATTGGTGGAAAATACACAGCCCGCATGGAAGCAAAGGATGGCAGCTTTGGATTTGAGTTTGAAGCCACATATTCTGAAATCACAGAAAATCAGAAGTTTGTATATATCATGCCGGACGGGCGCGAAGTATCAGTCAGCATAAATGAGGATAATCATCTGACCAACATTACGGTATGCTTCGATGCTGAAACCGAAAATTCTGTAGAATTACAGCGCGAAGGCTGGCAGGCAATACTCAACAACTTTAAAAATTACGTGGAAAATAACTAACATAAGCCAGATTACACTAAACACCACAAACTTACCAGAAAAGGAACAGATAAGTCCATAATAAATCCATGATAAATGGATACAATGGCAAATTCGCGTCCTGAAGTTTGCATAATAATTGGAAAAGTGGTGTCCATTGTCGTAGCCCCACCGGCCGATATGGGCGCCAGTTTGCCAAAATACCGCACCATAAGCGGCGCCAGCAACAGTGCAAAAACTTCACGGGCAATGTTAGCCAGCAATGCCAGTGTTCCGAGTTCTGCGCCCCGATACTCCGTAATCATAATTCCCGACAACGAATAATATCCGAATCCCGAAGACACAGCCAGCATATCGGTAACTGAATGGCGGCTAAGCAAACCTGCCACCAATGCACCAAGCCAGGTGCCGAGTATAGTCATTACCGGCAAAAAGAGCACACGCGCCTTTATCTTCCTGAACTGTTTTACAGTATCGGGTTGATGACCAATGCTAAAACCCACCGAAAACATAAGTGCTTCGAGCACATATAAACTCATATTCCCGGCAATCCATTCTTCGGGCAACAACCGAAAAATACCGAGCAGCAAACCTGCTACAAAAAAAGCCAGAATAACCAAACTACCTTTCAAACCTTTTATCACATCAGCAAAAGAGTTCTCAGTCTTTACCTGCTGTCTATTTTCTTGTGTATCAACAAGATTTGCAGGAGGCATCAAAATACCTGCACCAGCTATACTTCCGAGAGTGGCCAGGGCTGCAATCAGAATTGCTTCCATACCGAGCGTACCAAACTTGCGAATTACCGCATCGTTGTAACCTACTTCCACACCCAGCAAAAACAAAAGCAGCCAGATAAGTGTTAGAATTGCTCCGTTGATAAAGCCTATACGAATTTTGCGAAGCAGATAGCCCAACAAAATTCCGGCAAACATAAAAACTAAAATGACAAACATAATTAATCCTGATATTTTAGTTTGCAAAGATAAACTTTAGCTCCGATAATTCATTTTCTTTGAACTTAAACGGACAAAATCAGCAAATAAACCGGCAATTACAATCAGCATATTTTTGAATAACAGTTATATCATTTCTCAATTGAAATATAGACAGATTCGCTTTTCAGATTTGCAAAAAAATGAGTAATTTTGCAGCGCGAAAGCATAAGGCATTAGTTTTACGAATAAATATACAAAACATAAATTATATGAGCAAAAAAGCATTATTAATGATCCTCGATGGTTGGGGAATGGGCAATCACTCGAAAGCCGATATTATCTACAACACTCCTACTCCTAACTGGGACGCTTTACTGGCTAATTATCCTCACTCACAACTTCAGGCTTCGGGCGAAAACGTTGGTTTACCCGATGGACAAATGGGAAATTCAGAAGTAGGACACCTCAATATCGGAGCCGGTCGTGTGGTTTATCAGGATTTGGTAAAAATCAACATTGCCTGCCGCGACAATAGCATTCTGAGCAATCCTGCCATAGTAAAAGCATATTCGCATGCGCGCGACAATAAAAAGAAAATTCATTTTCTGGGACTTGTGTCGGATGGTGGCGTTCACAGTTCGCTCGATCACCTTTTGAAACTGATTGACATTGCCAAAGA
>JAGPIU010000116.1 GCA_018054805.1 Paludibacter sp.
GATGTGGTGGAGCGTTACGATGTGGATGCCATTCATTTCGACGATTATTTTTATCCGTATAAAGTCAATGGCGAAGAATTTCCCGACAATGATTCTTTCAAAAAATATCCGCGTGGATTTGCACCGCATCAAAAGGCCGATTGGCGACGCAACAATGTGGACATGGTAATAGCTGAACTTCAGCAGACTATCAAAAGTGCAAAACCATGGGTGGAGTTTGGTATTTCTCCTTTCGGCGTTTGGAGAAACAACAATGTCGATCCGCGTGGCTCGGCAACCCGTGCAGGCGTTCAAAACTACGATGACCTCTATGCCGATATTCTCAAATGGCTTCGCGAAGGAACTATCGACTATGTAACGCCACAACTTTACTGGGAAATTGGTAAAAAAGTGGCAGACTACAGTGTGCTGGTTAAATGGTGGAGCGAAAATTCGTATGGAAAGAATTTGTATGTAGGGCTTTATGCTTCGCAACTCGGGCAAAAAACGGCTCCTGCCGAATGGCGAAAAGGAAATGAACTTGTGAGGCAAATGCAGCTAAACAAAAGTTATCCTCAGGTGGATGGTGCCATGTTTTTCAGTGCCAAAGCCATTATGGGAAATTATCAGGGAATTGCCGATAGCCTGAGCAAAAGTTTGTATAAATATCCGGCATTAACACCTGTAAACCGTAATATTGCCGGCGAACCTTCGGCGCAACCTCAAAATATTCGTGTGGTACGCGATAGCGGCGAGGCTTATCTGCTTTGGGACGAAGTGGACGAGGAGGGAGGCTGCAAAGTGGCTTACTATGTGGTGTATGCTTTTAAAGGTAAGAAGGTGGGCGATATGAATAATCCTGAAAATATTGTAAAACTGACTACCGAAAATTGTCTGGATTTACGCGAACTCGAAACCCGTTTCAAAGGATATTACACATTTGTAGTGACCGCAGTGAATAAATTCAAGCACGAAAGTCGCCCCACACACGGTGTGACCAGAAAATTATAATCCACCTTTTATTTTTACAAAATGAAACTCAGATCATTTTTATCAGTATTGCTCATTATTTGTTTTTCTACTACTTCCTGTGCACGTAAAAACGATAAGGAGCCTGTCATTAAATTCAAAACCACCGAAGGGACAATAGTTGTAAAGCTCTATCCGAAAACCGAAAAACATCGGGATAACTTTGTAAAACTCGTTGAATCGGGTTATTACGATGGAGTGCTTTTTCATCGTGTCATTCGCGATTTTATGATTCAGGCCGGTGATCCCGATTCGAAAAGTGCCGGTCGTAAAGCCGAATTGGGTTCGGGCGATGTGAAGTATACCGTTCCGGCTGAAATCGTGTATCCTGAATATTATCATAAAAAAGGTGCGCTTGCAGCTGCGCGACAGGGCGATAATGTAAATCCGCAAAGAGCCTCCTCGGGTGCACAGTTTTATATTGTTCAGGGTAAAGTGTTCGACGATGAAGGATTGAATAAAATTGAAGCACGTAATCGCCAGAAGGCAGAGGCAGCTAAGGTTCGTCTCTTGAGCGATTCGATTATAAAAGCCCGTAAACTCTCGCAGCCGGTTTTGTCTCCGCAGTTGCTCGATTCGGTTCTCACAGTAGCGCGTCAGACCTTAAACGCGAATCCTGTTTACAAATTTACTGAGCAGCAACGAAACGATTATAAAACCATTGGCGGTACACCACATCTCGATGGAGAATATACCGTATTTGGAGAAGTAACCAAGGGGCTTGAAATTGTGAGTAATATTTCGAGAACCAAAACCGGAAAGCTCGATCGGCCCGTAGTTGATGTGCGTGTTCTGAAAGCAAAACGTATCAGGTAAGAGCTTGTTTTTTAGTCCTGTAATTAATACTAATGTTATATTAAAGTTTATTATGAATTAATTTATTAAGCGCTGCTTTATTTTTTAATTCAAATGTATTATCTTTGCAGTGTTTTTAAGGAAAGTAAAAGAGAATATTATATGTCTTCTGACAGCCCTGTGCTGTGATTAGCTTGTATTTTACTTTGCAGAGTACAAAGACGCTGGTATTGATAAAAAAAAGATTTATTTAAATCCAGGTTTGCCGACTGAAAATTTTGCAATGCCAGTTGTCTTTATACTTTGCTTAGTTTTGCAAAGTTAGTAAATTTACCTGATGAAATTATGTTGAATAGATATTTCAACCCGAGAATCAGTTTTTAAACCAACCAAATTAATTCATACAATGAAACCCAGAGTCAGTATTATCATGGGCAGTACTTCCGATTTACCAGTAATGGAAAAAGCAGCTGCCTTGTTAAACGAGTTTGAAATCCCTTTCGAAATCAACGCACTTTCGGCGCACCGTACTCCGGCTGAAGTTGAAGTTTTTGCTAAAAATGCTGCAAAAAACGGCATCGAGGTAATTATTGCTGCCGCAGGTATGGCTGCTCATTTACCTGGTGTAATCGCATCAATGACAACTCTGCCTGTTATTGGAGTGCCCATCAAGGCAAGTCTCGATGGTATGGATGCGCTTTTGGCTATTGTGCAAATGCCTCCGGGAATTCCCGTGGCCACAGTAGGAATCAACGGAGCGCTCAATGCGGCAATTCTGGCCACACAAATTCTGGCTACCGGCGACGAAAGACTTAAGCAAGTGCTTGCAGATTATAAAGAAGGGCTTAAAAAGAAAATTGTTGAAGCTAATGACGAGTTGTCGAAAGTAAAATACGATTTTAAAACAAACTGATAGCTTACCCATATTTTTGAGAAAGGATGAAAACAATTTGAAAGTTTTTCATCCTTTTTTATTATCTTTGTGCGCCCTTAGCGCTTCTGTGTTTACAGATTGATTTTTTGCAATTGTTTCTGCATTTTGAGCTCTTCAGGCATTCTGCACACTGCGTTTATTGGATAATCTGACTCGAACGAAATTTTCGTATTGTGCATTTAATAAGGTTATTACATAAAAAACTTTCAAAATAAATATAAGTATTATGCAAACTATTGACAATTTTAATTTTGCAGGTAAAAAAGCCTTCGTGAGGGTTGACTTCAATGTGCCTCTGAACGAAAATTTCGAAATTACCGACGATAATCGTATTCGTGCGGCATTGCCTACACTCAAAAAAATCCTTGCTGATGGTGGTAGTCTGGTGATTGCTTCACACATGGGTCGTCCAAAGAAAAATCCGGATCCTAAATATTCTCTGAAAGCAATTTTGGCTCACGTATCTTCATTACTGGGTGTGGATGTGAAATTTGCTCCGGATTGTGCAGGCGATGAAGCTGCTGCAATGGCTGCTGCTCTGAAACCGGGCGAAGCTATGTTGCTCGAAAATCTTCGTTTTTACGCCGAAGAAGAAGGAAAACCACGTGGCGAGTTTGCAAACGATGACGAAAAAGATGCTGCTAAAAAAGTAGTGAAAGAGAGTCAGAAAGCATTTACTGCAAAACTGGCTTCGTATGCCGATTGCTATGTGAACGATGCATTTGGAACTGCTCACCGCGCACATGCTTCAACTGCCCTTATTGCTAAACATTTCGACGAAAGTAACAAAATGTTTGGTTATCTGATGGAGAAGGAAGTAATTGCTGTTCAGAAAGTAATGACTGATACTGCCCGTCCGTTTACAGCCATTATGGGAGGTTCGAAAGTATCTTCTAAAATTGAAATTATCGAAAATCTGCTCACCAAAGTTGATAATCTGATTATTGCCGGAGGTATGACATATACTTTCACAAAAGCTTTGGGTGGAAATGTAGGAAATTCAATTTGCGAAACAGATAAAATTGATTTAGCACTCGAATTGCTCGATAAAGCTAAAAAGAATAACGTGAAAATAGTACTTGCTGTGGATGCTAAAATTGCTGATAGCTTCAGCAACGATGCCAATACGCAGTTTGTTCCTGTAGGTGAAATTCCTGAAGGTTGGGAAGGTCTTGATATTGGTCCTGAAACTGAAAAGATTTTTGCTGACGTTATCAAAGCATCAAAAACTATTCTGTGGAATGGTCCGACAGGTGTTTTCGAATTTGATAACTTTACACATGGTTCACTTTCGGTAGGTGAGGCTATTGTAGAAGCTACTAAAAACGGGGCTTTTTCGCTTGTGGGTGGTGGCGATTCAGTAGCTTGTGTGAATAAATTCGGATTGGCTAATGGTGTTTCTTATGTATCGACAGGTGGTGGTGCTCTTCTCGAAGCGATCGAAGGTCGTGTGCTTCCCGGAATCGAAGCTATTCGCGGATTTTAAAATATAGCAAAACTGATATTTTTTATAGAAAAGGAGTAATTTTAATTGCTCCTTTTTTTTTGTCTCAATTTCTATCGGTTGGAGAGTTTGTGGTGTGAATGGGTTACTGCGTTAGTTGATTATTCTTTGTCTTTTTGTAAGTGTTTGGTTGTAATAACTTTTGAACTGATAATTAATTATGATTATTTCGATAGAAGTGTAAACATTACAGAATGAAATTTGTTTTAATTGTAAGGTTTTTAGTGTTTACGATGCCTTGATTCTTTTTTTTTGTTCAATAAACTTTTATTGTGTGAATTTTGTGCTGTCAGGATTTTTTTTTAGTATGAATCGTT
>JAGPIU010000117.1 GCA_018054805.1 Paludibacter sp.
ATTATTTAATCAATGTATCACACTTTCTGCAATACCTGCGCCGATCGTGCAGGAATATAAAGTTTCAGCCATTCTTTACCAGCGGGCGCAAATTTATCCTGAATAGTGAGGTGCGAAACAGACTCGTCCACAAGTCCAAATCCACCAAAAGCAGGATTATCTGTATTAAGCACCACTTTATATTCTCCGGGCTCGGTCAATATACCATAGTCGGTAAACGATTTGCGTCCATTAAAATTAAACACAAAAAGCAGATCTCCACGACGGTAAGCCACCAACTGATCGCCTTCCATATCCCATATCTTCTCAATATGCTGCGAATTAAAATCTGTTTGCGCATTTATCAATCCAATCATTGCTCTGTCGAATTCGCCAAGCGAATGATAAAGATAGGATTCGTTATCCACCAACTCCCACTGACGACGTGCATATTTGTGCGACCATCCATTTCCTTCGCGCGGGAAGTCAATCCATTCGGGATGTCCGAATTCATTTCCCATAAAGTTGAGATAGCCACCATTGATGGTAGTTGCTGTAATCAGGCGAATCATTTTATGCAATGCGATACCTCTGTCCACAGTCATCGTATTATCGCCACGCTGCATATGCCAGTACATTTCTGCATCAATAAGCCTGAATATTATGGTTTTATCGCCCACCAACGCCTGGTCGTGACTCTCGGCATAACTTATCGTCTTCTCACCTGCCCTCCGATTTGTCAATTCCCAGAATATATGCCCGGCTTTCCAGTCTTCGTCTTTTACTTCCTTGATATATTTAATCCAGAAATCAGGAATACCCATAGCCATACGATAGTCGAAACCAATTCCACCATCTTCGTATTTCGCTGCAAGGCCGGGCATTCCGCTCACTTCCTCAGCTACAGACAAGGCGTTGGGATTTACTTCGTGAATAAGTTTATTGGCCAGCGTAAGATAACAAATGGCATCACCATCCTGATTCAAATTAAAATACGAATCGTATCCGGAGAAATCTTCGCCCAGTCCATGACTGCGATAAAGCATTGAAGTCACACCATCGAAACGAAAACCATCAAACTTATACTCCTCGAGCCAGAATTTGCAATTCGACAAAAGGAAATGAAGCACCGAGGGCTTTCCATAATCGAAGCAAAGCGAATCCCATGCCGGATGCTCGCGTCGCGAACCACCATGAAAAAACTGATAAGGTGTTCCATCGAAACGTCCGAGACCTTCCACTTCATTTTTCACTGCATGAGAATGTACAATGTCCATAATCACGGCAATGCCCATTTCGTGCGCATCGTCTATCAGATGTTTCAGCTCTTCGGGCGTTCCAAAGCGCGACGACGCAGCAAAAAAGCTTGATACATGATATCCAAACGAGCCATAATAAGGATGCTCCTGAATGGCCATTATCTGAATACAGTTATATCCGGCCCGAGCCACACGTGGTAATACATTTCTGCGAAACTCGGCATATGTAGCCACCTTTTCTTCGGACGATGACATACCAATATGACATTCATAAATCAGAAGCGGATCGGTTTTCGGCACAAATTTCTTGTGCTTAAAATTATATTGCTGAATGGGATTCCAAACCTGTGCACTGAAAATTTTTGTTTGCTCATCCTGCACAACCCGACGTGCCCATGCGGGAATACGCTCCCCTGCACCTCCTTCCCACTCAACCAGCAATTTATAAAGTTGCGAATGCGTCATTGCATAATCGGGCAGGCGGATTTCCCAAATGCCGTTTTGCAATTTCTTCATCTGATAATCAGGATGTCGTTGCCAGTTATTAAAATCTCCGATCAGAAAAATAGCTGTCGCGTTAGGCGCCCATTCTCTGAACACCCAACCATCCGTCAGCCGGTGAAGTCCGAAATATAAATAACCCGTAGCAAAATCAGATAAGGTCTGATTACCGCCCGTCAGCTTTTTCTCCACATTTACACAATACTCATAACGGCCATAAATAGCTGCTGCATAAGGCTCCAGATAAGGATCGGACTCAACAATTGGAAGTTTGACCATGAAATTAGATTTTGTTTTTTAATATTAATGTTGCTATCGGAAATAAACTAACCTTAGTCAGAAGGGCATTTTTTACACCCTGACTTTCACAATGATTTTTCGGTAAGTCCCGTTACCAATGCCGGGCTGATGCGCATCTTCGGGGAAGAAAACAATAAATTCGTAAGGTTGCACATTCAAAAATGAAGTTGCTTTATCTCCAAAAAACATCAAATCCTTTTCAGAGTCATAAGGCATAGTCTCATTTTTGCAGGCATCCAGTGCTATCCACCCCATGGTTTCGGCATTACCAACCGGCACCTGAATGTCAATAAACTCCTTATGTGCTTCCATTTTGGCTTCAGCTTCTGTTTTGGCAGTAATATCAACCACATTCACCACAAGGTCGGCACCTTCAAGTTCTATTTTCCCGGCCGTCAATGCCATCAGATCTGTATTATTCAGATAATCAAAAGCCTTTTTAAATCGGGGATGTACCGAACAGTATTTTTCGCTGTTCTTCAGAGAATCGAGTATCATAATGCAATTATTTATATAGTTTATTAATCATCAAGTTTCCAACTCTTTTCGTGGCTCAGAAAAGTATATTTCACACCAAGATAGCCATTATATTCGATATAAAAGGCCGGTTTTAGATTTTGTAGTTTTGCATCATCGTTACGAATGGACACAGGTTTGATATACTCATACTCGAAGCTACGCGGCCATACTCCCAGATAGACCACGGGTACTTCAGCAATATAATCAGGTACTAAGGCATTCAGACTAACCGGATAATCACCATATTGTTTGTGATAGGCTCGGAGCGACTTTACCACCTGCGATGCGTTTTTAAAATTTTCTTTAATTTGCACCCTGTAAATCAGATACGAAGGAATGATCACAGCCAACCCCACAAACAGTGCAATACGGCATTTTCGCAAAAGCTGAGGGTTTAACCAATCGTGTCCATGCAAAAGGCCTGCAATTAAACCTGAAACAGCAGTCACAACCAACGTTATAATAGCCCCGAAAGGGAAAACCGGTATTGAGCCCTCGAGTGTAAATACAATTAGTACCAACACAGCAAAAACATAAACCGAGGCCCTTTTTATGAAATATATAAATCGGTAATTCAACATTTATATTCTGCCTTTATATTCGTCCACTGCATAATTCAAGAAACGATTCAGAGGATAAGCCTGACTAAAAACAACTGCCACACTTTTCACTAAATCCTTCTGTTTAAGGAAATCGTCGTCCATCTTAAACTCCACCATATAGTGTTTGAGTTTTAGTAATTCGGCATGTTCAAAATCTTTTGGAAAACCGGCAGGAACAGTCTTTAATTTATCTTCGTCGAAGAACTTATCAAAATACTTACTGAACCCTGCATTGGTTCTTATTTCACTGAGTTCCTCAATATTTTCGTACACACTTTTGCGCAATACTTTTAGTAATGGCGGTGGCGGACACCACACACCTGATGCTATAAAACTGGCATTAGGTTCGATATGAAAATAATAACCGGCACGTTCACTTTTCCGACCACCTTCGGCGGCAATAAAAACTCCAAAATGAGTTTTGTATGGCGTTTTATCTTTTGCAAAACGTGTATCTCTGTAAATTCTGAAAACGCAATCGCGTACATCAACAGTGCGAATTTCCGAATCGAATGCTGCAATCTCCATAATCAGCAATTTGCTGATTTCTTCAAAATCAACTTTACAAGCTTCGTACCGCGATTTATTTGCAGCAAACCATTCGCGGTTGTTGTTTTCACTTAAATCTTTCAGAAAACTCTGAATATTCGATATGTCCATAATGTCAACAAAGGTTTATTGTTTCACAAATATAGTCCAAAAATCAGACATAAAATGTTTTAAAACCATATTTTTTTCAAGCCCGCTGATTTTTGAAGAAATTTGATTAATTTTGCAGCTTATACCGAAAAAGGCAATTGCCTGAGAATAAATGTTTAAAGAAAAAAGTTTTACTTCGATAAAACTATAAATCAGCTGTATAGAATGAGAAACAGGATTAATGAACTACTTGATGAAGTAAACCGTATGGCGGCAGCTAATGCCGAAGAACTGGAGACTCTCAGAATTAAATATCTGAGTAAAAAAGGGCTTATTTCTGAGCTTTTCAACGATTTCAGAAATGTGGCCAACGAGGAAAAACGTGAAGTAGGACAATTGCTAAACGAACTGAAAAACAGTGCTCAGGATAAAATAAACGAACTAAAAGAAGCATTCGCCGGCTCAGTACAAACCGAAAACAGACCCGACCTAACCCGCACTTCCGACCCAATAAAACTCGGCACCCGTCATCCGCTTTCGCTCACAAAAAACGAAATTGTGGATATCTTTTCGCGTATCGGGTTTACAATTGCGGAGGGTCCAGAAATTGAGGACGACTGGCATGTGTTTGGTGCGTTAAACTTTCCACCAGAGCACCCGGCCCGCGACATGCAGGACACCTTCTTTATCGAGCAAAATCCGGATGTAGTATTACGTACTCATACATCTTCGGTTCAATCGCGTATAATGGCGAACAC
>JAGPIU010000118.1 GCA_018054805.1 Paludibacter sp.
CGCTGGCTTAGTACAGCCCTGGCCATGATCACCGTTATTTTGGTTGGATATTCGTCGTACACAGTGATTGTGATTCGCTCGGCAGCCAATCCGCCTATGGATCAGAACTCGCCCGACAATGTATTTGCGCTGAAGTATTATCTGAATCGCGAGCAATACGGCGATCGTCCGTTACTATTCGGCTCGGTGTATAATGCTCCTGTAAAACTTGATGTTAAAGGAAATATGTGTGTGCCTGCCGAAGAAAAAGGTGCAGCACAGTTTGCTCCTAAACCAAAAACATCGCCCGACGAAAAGGATGAATATATCGTTACCGGTTACAAACTGAATTACAAAATGGACGAACGTTTCGATATGTTCTTCCCACGTATGTACAGTTCGCAACCCTCGCATGTAAATGCTTATAAAACATGGGCAAATGTAAAAGGAACTCCGGTGACTTACGACTATTGCGGTCAGCAAAAAACCGATATCAAACCTACATTCGGCGAAAATCTCCGCTTTTTCTTCGATTATCAGTTGCGGTTTATGTACTGGCGTTATTTCTTCTGGAACTTTAGTGGTCGCCAGAACGATATTCAGGGACATGGAGAAATTGATCGCGGAAACTGGATTACCGGAATCAACTTCATTGATCAGTATCTGGTGGGCGATCAGACCAATCTGCCTTCGGAACTTAAAGAAAACAAAGGACGTAACAGATATTATATGTTGCCGCTTATTCTTGGCATTCTGGGTATTGTATTCCTGCTGACCAGTGGAAAAGAAGGAAAGCATGGATTTTGGATTACTGCTCTGCTGTTTGTGCTTACAGGTATTGCCATTGTGGTATATCTGAACCAAACACCTTATCAGCCACGTGAACGTGACTATGCCTATGCGGGCTCGTTCTATGCATTCACTATCTGGATTGGACTTGGCGTGTTGTTTCTTATCAAATTAATTGATAAATATATACCAAAGACCCTTGCTGCTGCGCTTGTATCTATTGTGGCTCTTGGAGTTCCTGTGCTTATGGCTACAGAAAACTGGGACGATCACGACCGTAGCAACCGTTATGTGGCACGCGATTTTGGCGGTAACTATCTGGCTTCAATTCGTCCGAATGCCATTATATTTTCAAATGGCGATAACGATACTTTCCCGCTTTGGTACAATCAGGAAGTGGAAGGCAACCGTACCGATGTGCGCGTTTGTAACCTCAGCTACCTGCAAACCGACTGGTATATCAACCAAATGAAACGTGAGGCATACGAATCGAAACCCTTGCCAATTTCGTGGCAGGAAAAGGATTACATCGCAGGTAAAAACGAAGTGGTTTGGGTGGAAGACGCTATCAAGCAACCTATCGATATGAAAACTGCGTTCGACTTCCTGTTGCTCGACGACCCTGCGGCCAAACAGAATGGCGAATCGTATATTCCTTCGAAACAGCTTTATTTGCCTGTGGATGCACAAAAAGCCATTAGCACAGGTACAGTAGCCCCCGAGGATGCCGCTAAAATTGTTCCGCAAATCGATCTCACACTCAACCGCCGACTAACTAAGAGTGAATTGATGGTACTTGAAATGCTGAAAACAAACAATTGGGAACGTCCGATGTACTTTGCTGTCACTGTGGGCGACGATAGTTATCTCGGCATGACCGATCATTTTGAACTGACAGGTCTGGCTTACCAGATTGTGCCAAAAGGAGTGAAAGGTGCAGGTCCGCAGGTGAATACCAAAGAAATGTACGAAAACATGATGACTAAATTCCGCTGGGGAAATGTGAGCGATCCGAAAGTTTATCTCGACGAAAACTCACTGCGCATGTGTCGTACACACCGATTGATGTTTGCACAACTTGTAACTGCCCTTTACAACGAAGGTGACTCGGTAAAAGCATTGAAGGTGCTCGACTTTGCCGAAGAAAAACTTCCGGGAAGCACCGTGCGTCACGACTATGTATCGACAACTCTTGCCGAATATTATTATAAGCTGGGCGAATATCAGAAAGGTAATGCCATTATGGAAGCTGTGGCTAACGATTGTGTGGAAAACCTGGATTGGTATTACAGCCTGCGTTCGGGACAAAGAGCCAGTGTGACCAACCGTATTGGACATAATATTGCTGTGCTCGGACAAATTTTGCGTATTTGCGACCAGGAAGGTCAAAAATCCATGATGGATAAATATCTTCCGGTGTACATGAAATATACCCAGAAAGCTGAATTGAATTAAGCAGATGCAATTTCCCCGCTTTTTACGACCGCTTTTCGGGAATGTAATATGGCGTGCCAATACCTCGTCGAAAGTGATTTATCTCACTTTCGACGATGGTCCGGTGCCCGAAGTTACACCACTTGTACTCGATATATTGGATCGTTACGGTTGGAAAGCGACCTTTTTCTGTGTAGGCGACAATGTAGCCAGATATCCTGACCTTTATGCCGATATTTTAAAACGCGGACATAAAACAGGAAATCACACTTTTAATCATCTGAAAGGTTTTCAGTATTCCAAAGAGGAATATGTTGAAAATGTGGAGAAAGCTGCGAAATTTATTGATTCGAAACTGTTCCGGCCACCTCACGGACGTATTAAACCGTCGCAACTGAGGGCGCTGAAAAAACATTATAAAATTGTGATGTGGGATGTGATTACCCACGATTACAACAAAAAAGTGAGTCCCGACCGGATACTGCAAACGGTACAGAAATATCTGCGAAGCGGTTCGCTGGTCGTTTTTCACGACTCGGTAAAAGCCGAGAAAAATGTGCTCGAAGCATTGCCCCGCGCCATAGAGTTTTGGCAAAGCAAGGGCTACAGTTGGGCACTTTTGGATGAGTGAGTTTGATAAGTCTCAAAACAAACGGGCATAATAACAGCTGTTTAATGATATGTTTCGATTCCGTAGTATTCAAATGTTTATAGATATTATTTTGATACAATAATAAGACCCCAACGGGATCGAATGTATATGTTCTGATTTTTGTCCAATAAATATATGATCCCTCCGGGATAAAGAAAGACATCAAGAAGACCTTCTGTTTAGTTATGTATATAAAAATTGCCTGTAAATATTAATTAACCTTGAATCTCAATCCGGAACTACCCCTTTAGGGGGCGGGGGCGGGGGGATTCGCTTTAATCTTATTTGCCTGTGAAAGAATCTATTTTACATTTTATCTGGCAAAACAAACTCTTTCAGTCGCATTCGCTACTCACAACCGACGGCGAGAGCGTGGAAGTGATCGACCCGGGCAGATTGAATACCGATGCGGGTCCTGATTTTTTTAATGCTAAAATAAAGCTGGGCAATACCATTTGGGCCGGCAATGTGGAAATTCACACACGCTCGTCGGAATGGGCGCGACACGGACACGACGACGATAAGGCTTACAACAGCGTGGTGCTGCATGTGGTAAAAAAAGCCGATGTGCAGGTGTTCAGAGCCGATGGCGCACCGATTCCGCAACTCGAACTGATCTATCCTGCCGAAATAGAGGAAAATTACGGGCAGCTGATGCAAAATTCGCTTCGCATTCCCTGCGAAAACAAAATCTCAGCTATTCCCGGTATTTTTATCCGTAGCTGGAAAAATGCATTGCTTACCGAGCGGCTTTTGCAGAAAACGGAAAATATATCTGAAATACTGTCGCAGAATAACCGTCACTGGGAAGAAGCTTTTTATCTGAATCTGGCGCGTAGTTTTGGCTTTGGTACCAACGGACAGGCTTTCGAAATGCTTGCCGCTTCACTGCCAATGCAAATTCTGGGCAAGCATAAAAACGATTTGTCGCAACTTGAGGCTTTGCTTTTCGGACAGGCCGGATTGTTGGCAGCAAAAGAAGAAGACGCGTATTTGCTTTCGTTGAGGAAGGAATACGATTTTCTGAAAATAAAATACGATCTGAAACCGATTGATGGTTCGCAATGGAAACTGCTGAGGCTTCGTCCCGACAATTTTCCGCATGTACGCATTGCACAGTTTGCGGCGCTGATACACAAATCGACAGGTTTGTTTTCGAAAATTACCGAAAATCCCGATATACAATATTTGCAGGGCATTTTCAGGGTTGAACCGTCGGAATACTGGAAAACGCATTACCTGTTTGCACACGAAAGTCACAAATCGCTGAAAGGCATTGGCCAAAAAGCCATCGAAGGAATTATTATCAATACTGTGGTTCCCTTTCTGTTTAGCTTTGCCGATACGCGTGGCAATCAGAGTATGAAGGATAAGGCTATAGAGATACTCGAAAAACTGCCTGCCGAAAACAATGTGATCACACGTATGTGGCACGAAACAGGCATTGACTGCGCATCAGCCTTCGACTCACAGGCGCTCATTCAGCTCAAAAAGATGTATTGCGATAAACGTAACTGTTTGCGGTGCAGGATAGGGCATAAGGTTTTGACAATTGACAGTTGATAATGCATGATTGACAATGCATAATTGACAATTAAATATTTATAATTGATAGAAAAGAAATGAAGTTGTTAAGTAAAATATATACAGTTGCTGTAATTGTGCTGATTGGTTTGGTGGTTCATGCCTGTGC
>JAGPIU010000119.1:0-3076 GCA_018054805.1 Paludibacter sp.
AAATATCAATTTTAGTAACCAAATAATTATACAATTTGGCCGGATAAAGATTGGGCATATCAGCAGGCTCCAGGCTTATCTCGTGTCCCTTCGACGAAAAACCATAATTCATAAAAGTCACCTGCGACTTTTTATCCACTAAACAAACAACCTTGTACCAAAGGCGAAAAAACACATTTACTAACACATCTCTCATTGCACTATATTTTTATTGATTAATAATTCTGAAATCAAATCACTGACATTACAGAATCCGGGTTCAACCAACAGCATGCTTTTTGAATCAAGATGTTATAGTATCAATTTCAAATAACAGACTTGTGTCTGTCCGAAATTTTACAAACTGACCAACAGTCATATTTTCTGACTGTTGCTTTAGTTTTTTTAAAAAGATAGTTATCAACCTATGAAATTCAATACTGATTTATTGGAAATTATAAACATGACCTGCCACCACATATTTTTTATACAGGGCATTCACTTCACTTTTTTGCTTTTTACGAATAGCATCGTAATACGGGCGCACCAAACCGGCCGTTTCGCTGTCGGGATATTTTTTCAGCAAATAAGTATAAGCTTTTGTATAATATTCAGCCAGTTGCAGGTGATCCACATCATCGTAAAGCGGCGAATTGTCCATGCCCGAAAGCAAATAAGTGAGATATGCCTTGCGATAGTTTTTGCAATTATCCAGGAAAACAAAGGTTTTGTTGGCTGCCATAAATTTTTCGTACCACACAAGCCGCTCAATGTATTTTTCAGGTTCAATGGTAATAAAGGCATCCTGCGCAAATCCCTCACGATTTTCGAGTTCAATTTGTGCGAGATAAGCTTTCATAGGCTCGGTAAACATATCCGAAAGTTGCAGCAACACAAATTCCCTGTCCTGCTCAATATAGGGCATACCTTCGGTAAACGACATTTTGAAACCGCTTTTGAGTAAATTGTTACGATAACGACTCAATTTCGGGCTCACATTTTCGTCGTTCATCAGTGGCGAATAATCGGTACTGTCCTCGTAAAGTTTCTCATTCAGATTGGTTTCGATAGTATCGAGCAACTGTTGCAAAACCACAAAAGCCGAATCGCACAGTCCTGGCCGCTGTCCTTCGAAAAACTTATGGAAATGCTCCACAGCAAGCGGTGCCGAATTCATATCGGTGCTATCGAGGTCGTGCACAAACATTCGGAAATCAATCAACATAGGATGTTCGCTTTGCAATACAAGCGAATCACGCACATATATATTGGTAGAATCATCCTGCGACTGATTATCATCGCCCGAGCGGTGACATGACAGCACTACAAAACTGATTATCAACAAACAACCCAAAGTAATCTTACTCATTCTCATAACAGTTTGTTTTTAAATGTACAAATGAAAAACGGACTACAAATTTCAAAAAAGAAATTGACATTGCCAAATACTGACTTATATCAAAAATCTGAAAATAGAAACCTTGAATCCTTACGATATAAACAAGAAAATTGATGAAAAATTATTTTATGAAGAAGAAAACTATTCGTAGCGAATAATTTTCGCAGGGGAGATTTTGGTAATAAGATACGAGGGACCTACCATCATTAAAACCGACAAAACAAAAGTACCCACATTGAGCAACACAACATGCAGCCAGTTAATAACCACCGGCACATAAGCCACATAATACGATTCGGGATCGAGCGGGATAAGATGCGTATAATATTGTATAATACAAAACGCCAAACCGATCAGATTTCCCCAAAACATGCCACGTGCAATCAGAAAAACCGAATGGTACAGAAAAATTTTACGCACCGACCAGTTGGTAGCTCCGAGCGATTTCAGAATGCCAATCATATTTGTACGCTCCAGAATCAGAATCAACAAACCCGAAATCATATTGAAACCCGCCACAGCCAGCATAAGCAGCAATATCACCCACACATTCATATCAATAAGATCGAGCCAGCCAAAGATTTGCGGATTCATATCACGAATGGTTTGCGCATAATAACGCTTGTCGCCATCGGTATTTTCCTGCATAACCAACTGATATATCAGATCAGACAAAGGTTCGAGACTGTCGAAATCGGTCAATTGTATTTCCACACCGCTTACCTGCGAATTCTTCCAACCATTAAGTTGTTGTAAGTGACGAATATCGGCCAGAATAAACATTTTATCATATTCCACAAAACTGGTATTGTAAATACCCTGAATGCGGAATTTGCGTGCACGCATTTGCTCATTCGAAGTATAGGTATAGCTAAAAAAGCTGTCTCCGGTTCCGAGTTTTAGCTTTGCTGCCAGATACGACGAAATCAACACGCCATTTGTAAGCGTATCAGCTTCGAAAGCCGGAATTTCGCCTTCCACCAAATGCGAACGAAAAAAGTCATTATTAGCCCCTGCCGCAATTCCTTTAAGCAAAATACCCTGAAAATCTTCGTCGGTTTTGATAATGCCCGGCTTGGTCACAAAACGTTGAAGCGATTTCACATCCGGCAATGCACTTATTTTTTTCAGAAAAGCATCCGAAGGCTCAATGGGTTGCATTTCATAGTTTCCCACGCTTTCTACGCTGCTAATCTGAATATGACCACCAAAACCGATGGCTTTGTTCCGCACTTCCGACTTAAAACCCACCACCACAGCCAGCGAAATCAACATCACAGCCATTCCCAACGCAATAGCAATAGTAGCTATACGCACAGCAGGGCGGGATACATTCTTTTTATCCTGCCTGAAATGAATACGTTTGGCTATAAAATATTCTATTGACATTGGGTTGTTTCGCGTTTCGTGTTTTGTGTTTTGAATTGAGTGAGAATTAAGGGATGCTTTATAAACACTGAAGCTTCAAATCTCCAAATCTCCAAATCTTCAAATCTTCAAATCAACACATTATCACATCAACACATTATCACATTATCATATCATCACATCATCACATTATCACATCATCACATCATTTTCTTCCCGGATACACCTCAAGGGCTTTGGCAAGTACTACAAGTGCATGCTTCAAAGCCTCCTTTTCAAGCACATAAGCAATACGCACTTCATCTTTACCATAACCTTCCTGGGTATAAA
>JAGPIU010000119.1:3176-4509 GCA_018054805.1 Paludibacter sp.
CATCATTTTCTTCCCGGATACACCTCAAGGGCTTTGGCAAGTACTACAAGTGCATGCTTCAAAGCCTCCTTTTCAAGCACATAAGCAATACGCACTTCATCTTTACCATAACCTTCCTGGGTATAAAATCCCGAAGCAGGCGCCATCATCACTGTATGACCTTCGTATTCGAAATCGGAAAGCAACCAGGCACAAAAACGGTCGGCATCGTCGATGGGCAAACGTGCTACAGTGTAAAATGCGCCCATTGGAATGGGAGAATACACACCGGGAATGCGGTTCAGACCGTCGATCAGGAACTTACGACGCTCCACATATTCGTTGTACATTTCGAGCATATACTCAGTAGAAGTGCTCATGGCGGCTTCAGAAGCAATCTGGCCCAAAAGCGGCGGACTCAAACGTGCCTGACAGAACTTCATCACGTTTTTGCGCACTTCCTTGTTTTTGGTCACAATGGCGCCAATACGCACACCGGTCATGCTGTAACGTTTTGACACAGAATCGATCAAAACCACATTTTCTTCAATGCCATCCAAATGGAAAGCTGAAATATAAGGAGCACCTGTATAGCAAAATTCGCGATACACTTCGTCGGAAAACAAATACAAATCGTATTTTTTTACCAGATCGCGAATTTTATTCATTTCGCTGCGCGTATATAAATATCCGGTTGGATTGTTGGGGTTGCAAATCAGAATCCCCTTGGTTTTTGGAGTAATAAGTTCCTCAAATCTATCTACATGCGGCAAAGCAAAACCTTCTTCGATCGACGAAACGACAGGTCGCACCACAGCACCCGCTGCAATTGCAAACGCAGTATAATTGGCATAAGCAGGCTCAGGCACAATAATTTCATCGCCCGGATCGAGACAGCTCATAAAGGCGAAGTTCACAGCTTCGGAACCACCGGTAGTGATCAGAATATCCTCTTCTGTGACATCAATATTAAATGTATGATAATAGGCCGCAAGTTTGGTCTTCAGACTACGAATACCATCGCTCGGACTGTATTCAAGCACGGTACGATCGATATTGCGGATCGCCTCGAGCGCCACTTCGGGCGTTTTCAGATCGGGCTGACCGATATTCAAATGGTAAACTTTGATTCCACGTGCTTTGGCTTTATCGGAAAGCGGCACTAATTTTCGAATGGGCGATTCGGGCATTGCCTGACCGCGCTGAGATGTTTGTGGCATATGATCGTGTATAATTTTCGGCTGTTTTCCCAATTGTAATATATTGTCAGAAAAACAGCATTTCATGTTTCGATTTGCGCTGCAAAAGTAGTGAAATAAAACCGATATTTAAACTAAGTAACAGGAATAATATA
>JAGPIU010000120.1:0-2082 GCA_018054805.1 Paludibacter sp.
ATCCTATTATTTCTGTTGCTAAAATGCAATTGTTGTTCAGATTCCTTCGTTCAGGGCAATTCGTATTCCTCTGTGGGTTCGCTGGCTATCTGATTATCCAACGGCTTACTATCGCTGTATAGAATTTCCGGATCCATATCGGCTTCGTTATCCCACTCAACACTGTCGAAGCTAATTCTGACTGTGTTAAATAGATCGTTATTTTTGAGCTCCTGAAAAATACCTGTTTCCAGATAGGGTTTCATATCAAACAGCCTTACTTCCCCATTGGCAAAAGTAAGAATCAATTGATAGTTTGAAGTTGGTAATACTTTCTTCACTGCTAAATACATATTTCTTCTATTTTAAGGATTCTATTGCAAACGGTTTTTCTCCATTTTGGCACAAAGTCCAGTTAGCCAGTAACTCTTCTTGATGGATTTCCATCCATGCCAACACCAATCTTAATTGTCTGACAGGAATATCACCCTCCATTATTTCCATGCTTAGGATGTTAATCGTGGCTGTGTACTCATTATAATACACATGAATATGTGCGGGATTGTGCTCTTTTGGAGCATAATACATTCTGATAATAATCCCGAAAAACATTGAAATTGTGGGCATAAATCTTTATAGTTTAAGTGTTTGTTTGCAAAAATAATAATTATAAGGTAATAAACAAGTCGCTCCATCTCTCAAACCCTCTCTCTCATCCCTTCATCTGCTCTGTTATATTGCAGCATCAGCTTCTTCCCGTGCTTTTTTGCGGATGCGGCGTGTGGTGGTGTTGCGCAGTTGTTTTCGTGCATCAATCAGTTGTCCGTTCACATTCATTATGAGTAATGAGTAGTCGCTTTCGTTGTGCGTTACTTGCAGTATGTCTATTGATTGCAGGAAAAAACGCAGCATTTCTATAGTTTTTTCTCTGGCCGGCATTGTGCTGTGTGCTGCAGGTTTTTTCTTTTCGTTTTCGTATTGTTCACCCGATAGTTTGTCGATGGTTCGATATATCTCGTTTATTTTGTTTATATAGCGCATAATTCCTGTGCGCTCGAGGCCTGTTTTTTCATCGGGATAGCGTTTGATGTAGGAATTCAGATTAATGAAAATTCCCTCTTTGTTAAATCTGTTTTTCGGTTTAAAACCTTTCAGGAAGCTTTCGATGGAGCTAAGTGAGGACATTATTGATGCGTCCTCGTCCAGTCTGGCATACCTAATTGCTTTTATTTGCAGCATAATGGCTGCCACTAATTTATCCACATGGGCGCGGAGGGAGGTTATTTCCTTTGTGTGTAGTCTCTTTTTCTGTTTTTTGTCCAGTGTATATATGTTTGGCTCGTATGCCCGGAGTATTTCCACCGACTTTTCGAGTTCGGGCAGGTTACTGCCAAATTCGTTGACAACAAACAGGATGTTTTTGTATAGAATAAGTATATCAAGATTTTTCATCCTGTCGAAACGTAATTTGATAAAGTTACTTTTCATATGAAGTGTATCGTTTAAAGTATTTTGCTCAAGAAATCTTTGTTGTAGGCTTAAGGTCGAAAGTGAAAGCCGTGTGACAGGCAGTAAAATGTATTGTTGCATTCGCCGTCAAGCATTACATTGTGCGAAATAGCTTTTCGTCGGATGTCTTTTTGTTTTAAACCTGAGTTTTACGTCAACTTTAAGTGTGGTTTTTGCTTTCGACTAATGTTTTTGTATTGTCATAGGCCTTTTGTTACAGAAAAAATTGAGTTTTTGTGTTGTCGTAGGCCTTTTATTACAATAAAACTAATATTTTTATATTACCGCAGGCCTTGAGATTACTTTCGAATGAATAATTTGTGTGACAATCAGCGATGAACGCTTCAAAGTTATAGGTTTTTCTTTAATAATTGATGTATCTCACGGGTTCTGATAAAAAAAAACGACCAATGTAAAGTTACATTGGTCGTTTTCAAAAAATAAAATATGTGATGTAGTTTTATGTTATTTGTTTTTTTTATTGAAAGACTATGCTGTAAAGTAACATCATATCTTCATGAAAAAATAAATAACTGATGTATGTTTCTGTTGATTGTAATAATTATCGAAAAGCTTCGGTGTAATCTGCAATTT